>JAOAPP010000145.1 GCA_025462985.1 Bryobacterales bacterium
CGCAAGAGGCAAGACAGTTGGCGCGCATACCCCGCCACCGCTGGCGCCAATCGCGCGTGCTCCAGTCCTCGCCGCCAGCAGCCGCCACGCCTGGATCCGTCGTCCCCTGTGTTAGCCAGAACCTTCGGAAAAGGGAGAACGCTCCCCTGCACGCCGAGCTCCGCCAATCGTCCCAGCAGCGGGCCATCTGCGGCTGCAATCACATGCAAGTGGTGTTTGGGTCGCGCCAGCCGTAGCCCGCCGAGTAGGTTCAGCAATGCAGTTTCGGCACCGCCGAGCGATCCAGAAGCACTGAGATACACAATTCGCATGGAGTTTTCGTCGGAGAAGCTGGCCTACACGTAATAGGCGTAATACGATCGCAGCTCGGAGGTATCAGGCTCCCAGCAGTTCAGCACTGTTCCGATAATTGGCACGCCATCTTCGGCCAGGCAGAGATGCACCGACTGCAATGAAACTTTGTCCGTTATTCCAGCCCGCACGACCAGCACAACTCCGTCCGTCATTTGTGCAATAAGACGCGAATCGGCCATGGGCAGAATTGGCGGTGCGTCGCAGAGGATAAAGTCGAACTGATCGCGTACGCCCTTGAGCAATGCCGGGAATCGCGGTGAAGAAAGCAGCTTCGATAAGCTGCCAATCGGTTTGCCAGAAGGGATAACAAACAAACCCGGAACGCTCGTCTCTCGACTCACTGTTTCCCGTGTGAGTAACTCGACAGGTTCGGACCCCTCAATCAAATCCGCCAGACCCGGTTCATCATTCACGTGAAAGATACTTGCGAGGCGAGGTCGACGAAAGTCGGCATCAATTATCAGGACACGTTTTCCGGTCTCCGCTAGGGCGATTCCCAGATTTGCGACCATCGTCGTCTTTCCGTCTCCCGCGCGAGCGCTCGTGACGAGGATGGCCTTCGCATTACGGTTGCGAATGAGCTCTCGCTTTAGCGAGGTCAAGGTGGCCCGGAAAGATTCCGCCAAAATGGGAGATCTCTTGTCCCAAGCTTCATAAGCTACGTCGTGATGCCGCGTTGCAGGCACCACATAGCGATGATCGCGGTTCCCGCTTGTCAGCGCGAGGCTCAAAGTAGTCGCACCGCCTGGCCCAGCGGGTAACCCAACGAGGGAGCGAGTGGAAGGGATGACACCCAGTTCCGGAACCCGAAGAATGCTCCGAACCACACCAGGATTCCTTACGCTGCGGTCATTCTTTTCCCGAAGAAACGCTAACCCAAGCCCGCCTCCCATTCCGCCCATACAGCCGAGCAGCAGCATGGATGCCAACTTGGGTTTAAATGGCGCCGAGGGCGGCTCACACGGTTGCACCATCTGCACAAGGGTCGTCGGCAGCGAACCCCCGATCTCGCTTTGGCTCATTTGGTGCAGCAGCGAATCATAAATGGAACGGTAGTTGTCAATGTCGCGCTTCAGCGTCACGTAATCGGCTGCGAGGCCGGCCTGCGCTCTTACCTGGAAGCCTTGCACGATAAAAGCCTGCTTCAGGAGATCTTCCTGCCGCACCGCAGCATCGTATTCACTCTGCAAACGCTCCATCACATTCCTGACGCGATCCTTGAGCGCCGATTGAAACACTGCGCTGGTTTCCTCGATGTGCTTCAGCTTCGGATAGTTCGAGGTGAAACTGCTCAGCGCAGCCTTTTGCTCGTCCAGGTCCGCCAGTTTCAAACGAAGTGAGGCCACGGTCGCGTCCGTGTTCACTTCCGGGTTCGCCTCCGGTTTACTGCGCAGGAATGTCTCATAGCGCGCTTGCGCTTGAATACGCTTGGCCTCGGCGTCCGCTAGTGCACTCTGCAACTGCTTCAGCTTTGAGTCGTCCAACGTCGAATCGGGAGTCGCATAAAACGTTCCGGATTTCTGCAAAAACGTGTGTAAGTTGTCCTCGGCGGATTTCAGCTTGTCCTTTGCAACACTCAGCTGGCCGGCCAACCACTCCGTTGTCTTCTGCGCCGCTTCGGACCGTGTTCTCGTGTTCTCATCAATAAACTCCTGGGCAACGTGATTAAGAAAGGCCGCCGCGATCGCCGGATTGGTCGATTCGCACGAGATCTCAAGTAATCGCGTCCCATTCACTGGCCGCGCCTTAAACGTTGAAGCAGCATGCACAACCGCATCCATCGCCGCCCGATGCGGGTCCCTGCTCCCATGCAAGCGTCTCCGCAGCGGTGCAAGCGCATCTCCCGGAGCAGGTGGCCATGAAGAGATCTGGCGGCTCATTCTTTCCATAACGCGTCGCACCACTGGACCGGACGAAAGCAACTCCGCCTCTGTCAACAGATTCGAGCCGTCCGGAGCAAACTTTTCATCGAGGGGCTGCACGCTGTTGTTCCGATAGCTCGCGCTCAGCGCGTCAATCTCAAGAAGCCCGCCAGCCTGATACACGGGCTGCTGCCAAACAAGCACAACGAGCGAAAGCAGAATGCAGAGGCCGGTCGTCACTAACAGCATCGGCCAGTGCCCCCGCAGCAAACGTCGGTAGTCGACCTTAGACTCCTGTTCGGTCCCCTCCCCAAGTTGCGTCAGAGGCAAACGCCTGGCGACAGACGTATGCACCTCCGATTGAGTCTGTTGTGTTTGTTGTCCCATGGTTGCCGTCCTAGCGTTCTTAGAATGCAGCTCCGAGCCAAGGTATGGTCATTGGCAGCGTCATTCCAATGGTCTTCGACCAGAAGAGGCGCTTTGTATCTCGAGGCACGTACAAAATGTCTTCCGGATACAGCTCAATATCCGGGGCATTACCGTGGAAAATCTTGTCCAGATCGACGAGAATCTCACGGCGCGTTAGAGTATTCTCGACTGGGCGCAGGATACGCACGCGACTCGAGGCCTCCTCGCGTAGCCCGCCGGATTCAGCCAGGAGATGACTCAAAGGTATGGAGCGCTCCCCTCGAAGCGGCAACGAGCCAGGCTTCCCTACTTCGCCATTGACGAAGACCACCGCCGCGGGTGCCGCCCACACTACATCGTAAGGATCGAGGACGATGTTCTCCTCTGGGCCCAATTCGTTCTGGCTCTTGCCCAGTCTTAGCTCGGCGCTATAGGTCGTGCCGTTCGGGTCCAGACGGGCATGCGGCAATGGAAGTGTTCCCATGTCCGTCCGTCGGGTTACGCGAATACGGTCACCCGCGTCCGGCGACAGGCCACCCGCCTGCGCTAGCACTTCTAGCAAAGAACGCCGCCCTTGCAACTGAAATACGCCTGGGCTCTTGAAGCTTCCGGTCAGGAATACCGGCTCCGATCGCATCTGCACCAGCGACACGGTCACGCGCGGCTCCTTCATGAAAGCCCGTAGCTGAATCGAGAGTTCGCCCTGCAGTTGCGTCGCAGTGTACCCCGAAGCATGGATCACACCAAGAAGAGGCACCGTGATATTGCCCTGCTGATCGAGCGTATAGGTCTTGCCATCCAGATCGTCCATATCAGCTACGTGAATAGTTATCTGATCGGCTGTGCCCAGAAAATAATTAGCAGCAGTCTGCCTCAGTTCTTTCCCAGGAGTCGCTCCTCCCGGCAGAGGTCCACTTCCGGTACTCGCAGATAGAGTAATTGCAAAGACGCAAGTAGCAAGGCTGATCAAAAAACGGTGAGTGTAAGTTCGGTGAGTC
>JAOAPP010000345.1 GCA_025462985.1 Bryobacterales bacterium
CTATATGAGTTATCGCTTCTGAATCCGTTTTGAATGGCGCTACGCATGCATATCAATTACCCAAGAGAAACAGAAATGGATGAACAGCGCACCAACAGACTAACTCGACGCGGAATGTTTGAACTCGGCTCGGCCGCCGGGCTCATTGCAGCTAGCGCTTTATCGACCGCTCAACCGGTAAAAGCTGGCCCACAGTCAGGGAGGAACTTCGAGCCCCTTCCTGATTTCAAATACTCTTTGGAAGGGTCCGGCGGCTGGGAAGGACCGGGTGGTTCCGCAAAGGAAGTAACAGTTGCAGAATTCCCTGTATCGAGAAGTATCGCTGGTGTGTCGATGCGACTTACACCCGGCGGGCTCCGCGAACTTCACTGGCACGCCATTGCCGCTGAGTGGGCCTACATCGTAGAAGGGCGCTGTCGTATCACCGTATTCTCGCCCAACGGTCAGGCTGAAGTCGTCGATTTTGAACAGGGTGACATCTGGTATTTCCCCAAAGGGTACCCACACTCATTGCAAGGCCTGGCTCCTCATGGTACTCACTTCGTACTGGCCTTCGATAACGGCCAATTCTCAGAATTTGGGACGTTCAGTATAACTGACTGGTTTGCGCAGACGTCGGCTGCCGTACTCGCCCAGAATACCTGCCTTAGACCTGATGTTATTGCTCGGTTGCCGAAGAAAGAAGCGTACATCGTTCAGGGCAAAGTGCCCGCTGGTGAGCTTCCGCAATTTCGCAACAAACAGATCGAGACGAACCAGTCGCCGCACAAGTATCGGATGGGTCAACAGAACGTCGTCTCCTTTGAAGGAGGAGACGAGCGAATCGTCTCAATGGCTGACTTCCCGGCTCAAAGCACGCTCTCCTGTGCGGTTTTAAGGATTGAGCCGGGTGCGATACGGGAGCTTCACTGGCACCCAACTGCTGATGAATGGGGTTACGTCTTGGAAGGAAACGCGGAGATTGCAGTCTTTGGCGCCCATGGCCGGTCGAAGAAGGACAATTTCCAAAAGGGCGATGTGTTCTTTATCGATCAAGGTTTTGGTCATTACGTTCTAAACACCGGCTCGAGCGATCTTCATGTCCTCCTCGTTTTTAACAATCCTGTCTATCAGCAGATCTCCCTCAGTAGTTGGTTAGGGGCCAATCCTACTCAGCTGATCGCGGATAACTTCGGATTGAGTAATGCAGCTGTCGACAATATGCCAAAAGAACTCATGGGGATGGTGAAGAAGTCGTGATTGTTTCGCAACAAGGGGATCTAATGCCCGGTAAAGAGAGCTTTGCGGATTGCGTCGCGCAACATCTCCCCTATCTGAATCGAATGGTTCGTCATCTCACGCGAAGCGATCCGATGGCGGAAGACATCGTTCAGCAGACGATGTTGAAAGCGTTAGTCCATGCCGATCAGTTTCGATTCGAGTCGACGATGAAGACATGGTTAACCTCCATCGCATTGAACGAGGTTCGCCAGGTCTACCGATGCAAACAGCGAACGCGCTTTGTTCCGCTAGTAACCGAAGACTTGGAGAGCGACCGATCGCCTTGGGTCGAGTCTCCGAGCGCCAGTTTCGAGACAAGAGAGCGCGAGGCGCTCATCCGGCGGGCTGTCGCGCACTTGCCAGAGTCCTATAGATGCGTAATAGAGTTGTGTGATTTGCAGCGCCTTTCATTGCGGGAAGCCGCTGTACGATTACGGTTGACGCTGGCAGCCGTTAAGACGCGGCATCAGCGAGCACGGCAGAAGTTGCGGCCGTTTGTCATCAAATTTAAACCTTAACGATTCCCTCTGAGGGGCCCGTCCGCAGATTTCCCTAGATGCACGGGCATCCCTCAATCAGCGAGAGAGTGAAGTTCCCCACCCCACCCCCTCCACTCTCTCGCGTTTTTCTTCTCAGGAGTTTAGTATGCAAATTGATCTGTCGGGCAGTTCCATTTCGAATTCAAACACTTCAGAGAATGAACGTCCCCGCTCCGAGGGCGTCCGCATAGTAACGCCGGAGGAATTTGACAGTAGCACCGCTCAGACGCCGGGCTCGAAGCGTCTAGCCGCGATCCCAAGGAGATCTAGTTCCAACTCGCAAATGTGGGGGGGTCTGTTCTTTGTAGAACCGAAATCGCAGACGGCGATCCATCATCACGGTGTACAGGAAACCCTCGTCTATGTCCTCGAAGGGCAGTCGTTAATCCGCTGGGGCGAGCGTGGCGAATTTGAAGCAATAGCGAACCGCGGCGATTTCATATGTGTCCCGCCATTCCTGCCTCATCAGGAGACAAATCCTTCCGACTCTGTCGCGTTTTCCTGGGTTGTCGTCCGCAGTACTCCGGAGCCAATCGTCGTCAATTTGGCGGGCGACTATTGGGACTGAGATTCTCTGAACACTGGAGACACAACTCGAAGGCTAATGAGGTATTCTATGTCGACATCGCACTGCGTTATAGTGACACGCTCTGTCGAAATATCGCCTCGCGGGATCGGTCAACAATGATTTTGATTACTGTGCGAATCACGCATACGCCAAGTCTTATGAACCCGTAATCGACGTAAAGCATCCAAGAGGTAGGGAACCACAAAATGATTCACCAAATAACTGCCACTGCTGCGGGTACCATCACGCTCGGCAGCGATCTCACTGTCAACCGGCTCGGCTATGGGGCCATGCGGATCACCGGTAAGGGGGTCTGGGGGCCGCCGGAAAACCGCGACACTGCTATCGCCACTTTACGACGCGCCGTTGAACTCGGAGTAAACTTCATCGATACCGCCGATTCCTACGGTCCTTATGTCTCTGAAGAGTTGATTGCTGAAGCCCTCGCCCCTTACCCGTCGGGTCTTGTCATTGCAACGAAGGGCGGTTGGGAGCGTCCCGGACCCGGACAATGGACACACAACGCCAGTCCCGGTCACCTTCGCAAAGCGCTCGAGGGGAGCCTCAAGCGCCTTCGCTTAGATAGGATCGATGTGTATCAATTGCACATGCCGGATAACGCCGTTTCGTTCGATGCTTCCATGGACACGCTGGCGCAATTGCGTGAGCAGGGCAAAATTCGGCATATCGCGCTGTCGAACGTTACGCGCGAGCACATAGAGCGCGCTCGCAAGATCGTCCCTATCGTTTCTGTGCAGAACCGCTACAGCTTCTCCGATCGCGAATGGGACTACGTTGTCAACTACTGCGCGGAGAATGGCATCGCCTTCATCCCCTGGGCTCCCCTCGGAAGCGGCAAGCGCGCGTCCGAGGTGCTCGAAAGTGTGGCTGAAAAGCTGAACGCCACGCCGCTACAGATAGCATTGGCTTGGCTCCTGAAGCGCTCACCCGTTATGCTGCCAATCCCGGGCACGTCGTCACCAACACACCTGGAGGAAAACGTCGCCGCGGCTGCTCTCGAACTGCCTCGAGCGGAGTTCGAGCGGCTCTCCGCCGTTACACCGCCTCCGAACAGCCTCCGCTGAGCGGTTTGAAATATTCTGCCGTCGCCGCCCCGCTGACGGGTAATGGCGGGATGTGAACTAACTTTCGCGCCGCCGTGCGATCGCCGCCGGGATAGAGATACCGGGGCCCTCCTCGGCGGCGTAGACAATGAATTGCTGGCCGCGCACAAAACCAACAAGAGTAAGAGCGACCTCGCGGCTACTTGTCCTGCGAGGGTCGACGGCGCCGAAACCGAGGCAAGCAGCGGAAGGCCGGCCACAAGCGCCTCCCGTACAATTTCGAAGCCACGTGCGGCGCGCAGCTTTTGGGCAAGGCACAGAGCATTTGTGGATCAAAGCGCGTTGCTCCGGCGGCCACCACGCCGCCGTACCTGTTCAATTAGTACTTTTCCGCACACGCCGCAGGCCGAGCCTACAGAGAACCTGCACGCTAGTGGATCGTTGTGGAGCTGCGCACCAAAGCCCAAGCGAACGCGCGATGTTCACTTGCGGAACGGCAGTATCGCCGACTTGAGTCTCGGCGATGTTAACGATAGCAGTTGTTCGCGCCGGCTGATGGTGCCTTCGCTAAAAAGAAAGCCGACGACCAGCTCCAGGTCATGCCCGGGTGCGCAGAGTTACTCCATGGAGTGACGACCAGCGCATATCTCAAGTGGCTCCTCAACCGCAAGATAGTCATCCATGTGCGGCATTCCTTCCCGTCTTCGCTCTCCGTGACCTGCGTGTAGTTTCGGAGAACTCAAACGTCTGACCCGCCACTTGTGTTGTTGTCGCCGCCTCTTGACTGCCTCATGTAAGCGCCATTATTTAGGGTATACCCCGCAGCATTGCGCAGGCTGGCCACAAAGGTCGTCCACTGGATCATTGAGTCGTTGCTGGGCTGCCCACTCACGTTGATTTAGCAGTGCGTGTAGCTTCGCGGTGCCGTATCTGCCCAAGCGCGACCGCTATAGAGAGGTCCCGTACATGCCAGTACTGTCGCCATTATGCCGAGGCGTACAAGTTGTCGTATTGTCTTTCACCTTTCACGCTGTTATTCCTTTGTATTCCTTTATGTTAATGATTTTTGTGTGTTCCACTTAGTGTTATCTCACTCGCTTCGCACTACTATTCGTTTGCGCTAGGCAACGTGCCGTCCGGCGTTGGCAGCAGTCATTAGATTCCTGTCTAACTCCTTGTTGAACGAACG
>JAOAPP010000399.1 GCA_025462985.1 Bryobacterales bacterium
AAAGCCGGTTTCGGGTACGGAAACGGCTCGACGGGATTAAGGCGAGCCGGAAAGCTCCAGATTCTTGGTATACTCCGCTTGTCGGACAGCAACATGACTGAACAGCGACTAGGTGATATCATCGATGACTTTTGCGTGAAGTGTCGCCGGCTTACCAACCATTCGATCGTTTCCTTGGTTGAGGGACAAGCGGCAAAAGTCCGCTGCCGGACCTGCTACCACGATCACGACTACCGGCATGAACAGGCTCCTCCCTCAAAGAAGGAATTGAAGAAGGCCGAGGCTGCGCAGGCTGCTTTAGCGGGAGCAAATGGCGCGCCGGCCGTGGTGTCGGAAGTGACGCCGGATACAGACATAAACGCCGCCGGCAAAGGCGCGTAGCACCACCCTCTGACAGTCCCGATCGGGCAGGGCACTCTACGGGTGCCGGAATTCGTTCAGCCATCTCATGGAGACCGAACCGCGGGCCGTTCTTGCTAATCAAATCATCCTTACGTTACGCGAACGAGGTCACCAGGCGTACCTTGTAGGTGGCTGTGTCCGTGACCGGCTTCTAGGGATCATACCGAAGGATTACGACGTTAGCACTGACGCAACGCCCGATTTGCTGCTTGGTTATTTCCCACGGTCTCAGCCGGTCGGCGCACATTTTGGGGTGGTTCTCGTAACCTGCGAAGCCGGTTTTCATGTGGAGGTGGCAACATTTCGCAGCGAGGGCGCATATGTCGATGGCCGCCGTCCAGATAAAGTTCACTTCGAAACTGATCCTGCTCTTGATGCAAAGCGCCGGGACTTCACAATCAACGGTCTGATGCAAGATCCGCTATCCATGCGGGTCCTCGATTTCGTTGGTGGTCAGGAGGATCTCGAAGCCCGGACCATCCGGGCCATCGGCGACGCTGCAGTCCGGTACGCTGAAGATCATCTGCGAATGCTGCGCGCAATCCGGTTTGCTGCACGGCTCCATTTTTCCATTGAGGAACGCACAATGAGTGCGATCCGCGAACTCGCTCCTGCGATTACCAGGATTTCCACCGAGCGCATTCGCGATGAACTCATTCGAATTTTGACGGAAGGCGGGGCGAAAAGAGGTTTCGAATTGCTGGACGAATCGGGGCTGCTCAAGGTGTTGTTGCCCGAGATCAAAGCATTTCAAGGAGTGGAGCAGCCGCCGGAATTTCACCCCGAGGGCGATGTGTGGACGCATGTGCTGCTGATGCTCGACAATCTGCACTCGCCAACTCCTAGTCTCGCCGCCGGAGTGCTGCTGCACGATGTTGGCAAACCTCCGACTTACCGCGTGGCAGACCGCATCCGCTTCGATGGGCATGCAGAGGTGGGAGCGGAGATGACCAGATCGATCCTGCATCGGCTTCGCTTTTCCAATCAGGATCTTGAGCAGATTACGTCCCTCGTTGCCAATCACATGAGATTCAAAGACGTGATGCAGATGCGCACGAGCACGCTGAAGCGATTTCTCTGTATGCCGCACTTCGAAGAGCATCTAGAGCTTCACCGGCTCGACTGTCAGGCAAGCAACGGCTACACGGCGGCATATGACTTTGTAAAAGCAAAACAGGCAGAATTCGGAGAAGAACAGCTTCGACCTCCGCGATTGCTCACCGGGAAAGATCTGATTGCGGAAGGGTATAAGCCGGGTCCAGCATTTAGCGTCGCGCTTTCGGCACTGGAAACAGCTCAACTGGAGGGGCAGATCACAACCCGTGAGGAGGCCCTCGAAATAGTTCGAGCCGTCCTCGATCCATTGCATTTGCCGCACTGAGAACGAGATTTTTGGCATCTTAGAAAAGCGGAGTGCGTCCAAACTCTTGCGTCCGCTTGCACCAAAGGGACATCCCAACACATGCCTGTCACTACATTTGCTCTCGCAAAGTTGATCGAAGAACTAGAGTGTGGTAGGGCCGAGAGCGACAGATTCTTCGGCGTGATCAAGTCCGAAGCGATCTATCAGCGGCCTATCGATGCGCGGCATCGCGTGATCTTCTACATCGGACACCTGGATGGCTTCGATTCCATTCAAATCTGTCGTGAAGGTCTTGGCATCAAGTCGCGCGATCCAAACCTTGACGATCTTTTCCAGGCCGGAATCGACCCTGATGGAGCGCATCTGCCTTCGGATCAGGCGTCGGACTGGCCGAGCCTAGCCCAGGTTCAAGATTACGTAGCACGCTGCCGCTCCCACGTTGACCGTCATCTCGAAAGCGCAAGCGAGGAACTAGTCTACATGGCTTTGGAGCATCGGCTGATGCATCTGGAGACCCTGGCTTACATGTTCCATAATCTCCCCTACGTTCTGAAGAACGTTCCTCCTTCGGAGCCGATCGGTGGAGAGTGCAGACCCGATGGGGTGAAGAACGAATGGAGACCCATAGCATCAGGGACAGCAACCCTGGGCAAGCCGCACGACGGAACGTTTGGGTGGGATAACGAATACGATGAAACACGGTTTGATGTTGCCGCATTTGAGATACAGCGATTTAGCGTGACTAACGGCGAGTATCTGAAATATGTGAATGAAGGAGCGCCCATGCCGCACTTCTGGGTGCGCCGCGGCGGCGCCATCTTCTACCGCGGTATGTTTGGAGAAACTCCATTGCCGCTTTCCTGGCCTGTGTACATCACGCAGGCTGAAGCGCAAGCCTACGCGGACGCCCATGGACTGGTCCTTCCGACGGAGCAGCAGTTTCATCGCGCTGCCCACGGAACTTCCGACGGCGCCGATCGTGAGTATCCGTGGGGTGCCTACACTCCTTCGGCGCAGCGAGGCACCTTCGACTTTCATCAGTGGGATCCGAAGCCGGTCAATGCAACCCCCGCAGGAGACAGTGCATTCGGAGTAAGTCAGCTGGTGGGTAACGGGTGGGAGTGGACATGTACGCCCTTTGGCCCGCTCCCCGGGTTTTCGCCGAGGCCGAGTTACCCAGGCTACTCTGCCAGCTTCTTTGACGGGCAGCATTTTGTATTGAAAGGTGGATCGGCACGCACGGCGGCGCGTCTGCTACGCCCCTCGTTCCGTAACTGGTTCAGACGCGATTATCCCTTTGTGTATGCGAAATTTCGTTGCGTGAGTAAGTAGGCAGAAAGTTTATGGCTTCGGCGATAGCTCCTCAGTTGTCAGAATTCGCTCTGGATGTACAGGAAGGGCTGGGCCGCGCAGGTCAGAAGGCTCTTTCGCCGCGGTACTTCTATGACGAGCTAGGCAGTACTTTGTTCGAGGCAATTACGTTGCTACCGGAATACGGATTAACGCGGGCGGATGAGCGACTGCTGAAATCCCATGCCGTCGACATTGCCAGCCTGACTGGTCCGGTGGAGTCAGTTGCCGAACTCGGAAGCGGCAGCGGAAGAAAAACGCGGTTTGTGCTGGAGGCGTTCGGGACCGGTGTCGTATATTGCCCCATCGATATTTCGGCCGCCGCACTCGCGCTTTGTGAAAAGCAAGTGAACGATCTGTCGGTGGTTCGAGCGGTATGCGCCGACTGGATGAATGGACTCGAGCAGATCGCGGCCGAAAGGAGCGGCAGACAACCGCTGCTGTTGCTGTTCCTGGGAAGTTCCATCGGCAATCTGCTGCGCGAGGAGCTTCCTGGCTTCTTTGCGCAGATTCGGGCAGCATTGAAGCCCGGAGATTTTCTCTTGCTGGGGGCCGACCTGATCAAGAACATCAAGACTATGTTGACAGCCTACGATGATCCGATCGGCGTGACAGCCGCCTTCAATCTGAACTTACTCTCTCGCATGAACCGTGAGTTGCAGGGAGACTTCGATCTGCGATCATTCAGTCACGAGGTTCGCTGGAATGCAGCGGCCCGGCGGATAGAGATGCACCTTCTTTCTTGCCGTGACCAAACAGTCTTCATCCGGGTGCTCAACCGGAAGTTCGCCTTCTGCGCCGGTGAAACGATCTGGACGGAGTCTTCGCACAAGTTCACGACGGACGAACTGGACGCATACGCGGAGGCCAGCGGCTTTAGTTCTGTTCGAAGCTGGGTCGATACGGACTGGGCCTTCGCGGAGGTGCTCTGGCAGCGCCGTTAAAGGTTCAGAATTGCTCGCCACCTAGCACTGTGGAGCGGCACCCAGATACGCTCTGCGCCTTTGTACTTCTCGCTATAGCGCGCAATCGTTCTCGCCATCCCGGCATCAATCTGCGAATGGTAATGACTGATGACACGCTCTTTTAATCGCCAGGCTGCGGATTGTTGGAGTGCAGGGAACAGGCGCACACCCAGTTGCGCTTCGGCCCTCGAAACACGCTTGCGAATCGACGCTTCGTCCGTCCAGGCGGCGTATGGAAGGTCTTCGTAAAATCCCAAACAATGCGCCCCGGCAGCTCTCAAGGCGGCTCGGTGAACAGTTCGGTGATCGATATGATCCCCTAACGCGAGGGGGGCAAGCACTAAAGCGTTGCGACATTTGGCCCACATTTGATGGCTCAGGAAGTCCACTTCCTCTGCCAGAGGACTGAATGCTTCAATATTGGTGATAGCCCCGAAGTTGATGGGAAGGCGTACCGGGGCGTCGAGCAGCGAAAGAGAGTGCACGCGGATCTGGGCGCCGATGGATTTCAACGAGCGTCGGTCTTCGCGCGCGCGGATTGCAGGGACATCGCCCGCAGCCGGAGCGTACGGGGCGTAAGCACTACGCGTAAAGAAATTGAAGACCGTAATCTCTACACCGGCTCCAGCCCAGCGCCTGAGAGCAAGGGTCAATGAAAACGCCGCGTCGTCCCGATGAGGGGACAAGACCGTAAGCCGCATTCAACCGTGGTCTAGAAGCTGGCGGCGGACAGGGGAAGCATCGCGACCGCTGCTTTCGCTTTCTCTGCGGTCACAAAGTCCGGAGCGGCTGCTAATTGCTTATAGAGCGTTAGAGCCTGGGCAACGACCTGGTCCATATTGTAGTAGCGATAAGTACCAAGCCGTCCTACAAAATGAACTCCCGTCGTCGCTGCGGCCAGGGCGGCGTATTTGGCATAAAGAGCTGCATTTTCTCTTGTGGGAACTGGATAATACGGATCGCCCGTGTTCGTCGGGAATTCGTAGACGATGCTGGTTTGCGGGTGCGTCTGCCCGGTGAGATGTTTGAACTCGGTGACGCGGGTGTATTCGTGATCGTTCGGATAATTGATGACGGCCACCGGTTGCAGATAGCTCTTTGACAATGTCTCGTGTTGAAAGCGAAGAGAGCGGTAGGGCAGCTCTCCGAAGCGGAAATCGAAATACTCATCGACAGGTCCTGAGTAAATCAGCGTTTTAAACTTGACTTCGTTCCTCACCTGCCGGTAATCGCACTGGAGTTCGATTTTGATGTTGGAATGGTCCAGCATGTTCTCGAACATGCGAGTGTATCCGTGTTTAGGCATCACCTGATATTTGTCTGCGAAATACCTATCATCCTGGTTTGTCCGGACCGGAATGCGCGCAGTTACAAGGGCGTCCAGCTCCGACGGATCTTTGCCCCACTGCTTGCGTGTGTAGTTGCGAAACAGCTTCTCGTACAAATCACGGCCGACCTTGCTGACGACGACATCCTCTGAGGTGCGAATGGAAGCCCGAGGCTCGGCGCGGCTAGCAAAGAAAGATTCCAACTCTTCCGACGTAAGAGCGAGTCCGTAGAGCTTATTCACAGTGTCCAGATTGATAGGAACTGGAACGAGTTGACCATCCACTGACGCCAGCACGCGATGTTCGTAGCTTCTCCATGTCGTGAATTGCGAGAGGTACGAGAAGACCTGATCCGAATTGGTGTGAAAGATATGCGGACCATATCTATGAACGAGAAGTCCTGCGCCATTTTTAATGTCGTACGCATTGCCCCCGACGTGATTCCTGCGGTCAACAACCAATCCCTTTTTGTTATGGACGCGCGCCATACGT
>JAOAPP010000400.1 GCA_025462985.1 Bryobacterales bacterium
TGACCGCCGTGCAGATGCACCAGGTGGCCGAACCCTATATTCGACGCCGCGCGATCAGGCACATGGAGAAAGGCCGAGTGGTTCTCTTCGCGGCCGGAACATCGAACCCGTACTTCTCCACCGACACAGCTGCAACACTGCGCGGACTGGAGATACACGCCCAGATCATCGCCAAAGCGACGAGTGTGGACGGCGTATACGACAAGGATCCCAAGAAGCATCCCGACGCGGTAAAGTACACGCAGGTCGGGTACACGGAAGTCCTATCGAAGGCTCTCGGAGTGATGGACGCTTCGGCGGTTGCAATGTGCCGTGACAATCACATGCCAATTGTGGTCTTCGACCTCAACGCTCCCGGCAATATAATGCGAATGGCGATGGGCGAATCGATCGGGACGATGATTTGCTAGGGCGAGTCGGATCCTGACACCGATCTGCTAACTCTGAATAGAGACCTATGAAACAACAAGAGAAAGAACCCGCGGCGCCTAGCAGTCAGTACAAGAGTACGAAAGAGATTGAGGCCAACGCGCGTACGCGCATGGATAAAGTACTCGCCGACTTGCAGCACGAGATGGTGACCATTCGCACTGGCCGCGCTTCCATCAACCTGCTGGACAACGTCAGGGTCGATTACTATGGAACCCCGACGCCGCTGAACCAGGTAGCCCAATTGCACGTGCCTGAGCCTGCAATGATCACCGTTCAGCCCTGGGACTCTTCCACCATCAACGCGATTGAAAAGGCCATCAGAAATGCCGACCTTGGTCTCAATCCTTCAAACGATGGCAAACTCATCCGCGTGCCAATTCCACCACTGACCGAAGAGCGACGCCGCGACCTGGTGAAGAAGCTGAGCCATGTGGCCGAGGAACGCCGGGTCGGACTCAGGAATATACGACGCGACTCCAACGACCAGCTCAAGAAGATGACAAAGGACAAGTTGATCAGCGAAGACGAAGAGCGGCTTGCGCTGGATTCCGTTCAGAAGCTGACAGACAGCCAGATCGCAAAGATTGACCAGGCCGCCAAGGCTAAAGAGAAAGAGCTTCTTGAATTGAAGTAAAAGCAGAATCCCGCTTCATTGTCGAATGGTTTAGGGGTTGAGTAGCGTCTCACTTAGCAGCTATGGCACACACGAAAACCGAGTCTCCCGCCAAATCTGATCATCGGGTCTCCGCACAACCCCTGCTGGGGCAGCGCGGCCGCATCGTTCAGGAATATGGAACTGTAGTCGATCTTCCGCTTGCTGTCGATGCGTCCAAACGCCTGGAAAGCACGCGGGTTTTGAACCAGGTTCTTGCCGACACCATCATGCTGCGCGAGGTATACAAAAAGGCGCACTGGCAAGTATCCGGGCACACCTTTTACCAGCTGCATCTGCTCCTCGACAAACACTACGAAGAGCAGGATGAATTAGTCGACTTGATCGCGGAACGAATTCAGGCCCTTGGCGGAGTCGCGATTGCTACTCCGCACGATGTGGCAGAGCAAACTCGTATTGAACGGCCTCCAATCCACCGGCAAGAAGTCCCCGAGCAGCTTTCGCGTATTCTCGAAGCCCATGAACTTGTGCTGAAGGAAGCGCATGAATTCGCCAAAGCGGCGGCTGATGCCGGCGACGATGGAACCAACGACTTGCTGGTCAGCGACGTCATCCGCACAAACGAACGGCAGGTTTGGTTCGTTGCCGAACATCTGGTCGAAATGCCCGTAGTCCACGCAAAGTAGAAAACGGCCTTAGGGCTGAATTGATTTGCTAACTGAAGTTGTCCCAAAACGGAGTCGCCATAAGTGATTCCGTTTTTTTCTAGTAAGTTACCCACGGACCTGTCGAGCGCCACGCGGGCTTTGATCCACACGCTCCGTGCCGCTACTTCCGTCGAGCGGGCCTGCGCCAGATAAGCCTGCTGCTGGATGACTAGGAAGTTAGTCGATGCGCCGACGGACAGCTTGTCTCGCTCAGCCTCCACCAACTGCTCTTGGTATTTACGGCTTTGAACCGCAGCTTCAAGAGCCGTCCTGGCGGTTTGCAATGCAATCAGCGAGTTTTCGACGTCTTCTCTGACCTGGTTGGCCAGTATCTGTGTACGGGCTTCCGACTGCCTCAGCTGCAACAGGTCCCGAGCGGCGGCCGCCTGGGCGACATGATTCTTCAACGGAAGATTGAACTGCAGCCCGCCCCGAAAGATGCGCGAGGTTCGCAGCCCCTGCAACTCCGAGATCTGTGGGCGCGGTGATGGCTCCCGTCCCAGGCGTTCCGGCGGTGGTGAACGGGATCTCGGTGCTGCCCCGCGTCTGAAGGTTCGCAACTAGATCGATCTCCGGCCGAGCTGCATTCTGTGATGCCTTAAGCGCCACTTCCCCGCCCTGAACCTGCAAGGAGGCCTGGGCGAGGTCGGGCCGGATCGCTACAGCCTGCGCGACCAGCGAGTCCACTGGGGGCAGGTCGTCAGATGGCGAAGGTGTAAGGACGCCGCAGCGCAAGATGGACTATCCACATTCATAACCTCGTGACAGAAAAGCCGCAGTCAGGATTGTCAGTTGAGGCGAAGTGAAAGCGGCCTGGTTACCACGATGAGGCCTTCAAGTGTGATCAATGGGAAGACTCTCTGGCTGGCATACTTCGATGTAACTGATGGATCATTGAACATTGGACAATGTTTCACGTCCAGTAAATTCACCGGCGGAGCTGGATAGGAGGCTGAGTCTTCATGAACTATGACGCGATGATTATCGGCTCGGGTCAGGGGGGCAACCCACTGGCGCAGAAGCTGGCAGGCGATGGCGCAAAGGTTGCAATTGTAGAGTCCGGCCCGCTTGGCGGAACGTGCATCAATTTCGGCTGTACTCCGACCAAGGCGATGGTGGCGAGCGCGCAAGTGGCCTATTACGCCCGGAATGCGAAGCGGTGGGGCGTGGTGGCGGAACAGGTCCGCGTTGATTTTCCCGCCGTTCAGGAACGCAAGGCGGATATCGTGGCGGGATTCCGGCAAGGCTGGGATAAGAAATTGGATTGCAAGGAAGACCCGCGTTTGTATCGCGGCAAGGCTGTTTTTGTTGGCGAGCGCAAGGTGGAAGTCAACGGGGAGACGTTGGAGGGGAAGCGAATCTTTATCGATGCGGGAGCCCATCCGGCGATGCCAAACGTCCAAGGGCTCGACCAAGTCAACTACCTGACTTACATCAGCATGCTTGAGCTGCAGGAACTGCCTGTGCATCTCATCGTTCTCGGAGGCGGATACGTCGGCCTGGAATTCGGTCAGATGTTTCACCGATTTGGATCGGAAGTAACCGTGATTCAAAGCGGCCCGCAGATCCTGCCCAAAGAAGACGAAGACATCACGGCGGAGTTGAGGAAGACGCTCGAAGCAGAAGGTATGCGCATTCACGTCAATGCGCGGGCGACTCGGGTTGAGCGCGCGGGGGCCGGAGTCCGGCTCACTTACGACGGACCGAATGGACCGGGAACTGTATCGGGCTCTCATCTTCTGGTTGCGATTGGGCGGTCTCCGAACACGCGTGATCTCGGCCTCGAAAAGACCGGTGTGCAGTTGGACGAGAGAGGTTTTATCGTGGTCGACGAGTATTTGAAAACCACGGCGGAAAACATCTGGGCGCTGGGCGATATCAACGGAGGTCCGCAGTTCACTCACATTTCGTATAACGATTACCAGATCGTTTATGCCAATTTGTACGAGGGCAAAAGGATCAGCACGCGAACGCGGCTACTTCCTTATGCGGTTTATACAGATCCGACGCTCGGCAGAGTGGGGCTGACAGAAAAGGAAGCGCGGGCGAAAGGATACAAGTTGAAGGTCGGTTCTGTGCCGATGAGCTGGGTGGCGCGCGCGATCGAACGCGGTGAGACGGCCGGGCTGATGAAGCTGGTGGTGGATGCCGCGAATGACAGGATTCTGGGAGCGTCCATTCTGGCTTCAGAAGGCGGCGAGCTGGTCCAGATTCTCAGCACGCTGATGCTGGCGGAAAAACCGTATACGTTGCTTCAAGGCGCGATCTACATACATCCGACTTTGGCGGAAGGGTTCTTCAGCCTGATGGATAGCGTGAAGCCGGTCGAATAGCCTGAGAGCCCCGGGACAGCGGCGTGCTGTCGCTGGTTATGCCGCTTTCGACTTCCTCGGAGAGGGGATTGGAAGAGGCTGCCGTTCGGCGGCGATGACTTTTTCCGCTTTGCGGAGGATGAGAAAGCGTTCGATTTCGTCCGTTGAAAAAACGAACCCAAGAGCGGCGGGGTCAAAGGGCTTTTCTTCGCGTTTGGCCATCTGGTAGGCGTGGGCGGCGAGTTCGAGCTGGTGCTCGA
>JAOAPP010000421.1 GCA_025462985.1 Bryobacterales bacterium
TGATGGCTCAAGGCTCCTTTCTCGCCAAGCAGCAATTGACCCTCGCCGGGATCGAACTTCTGCCGGTCGTTTATGAGTTATACGGCGGAGCGGAACTCGCTCTACTCGCCGCGAGCGGAGATCAGATCAAAGCCGGAGATGTTCTCGCTACGGTTGCAGGGCCAGCGCGGACCCTCTTGTCATGCGAGCGTGTTGCTTTGAATTTCCTGCAGCGACTAAGTGGCGTCGCGACGCTAGCAGCTCGCTACGTTGAAGCAGTGGAAGGAACCCGGGCGACGATCCTGGATACGCGAAAGACCACGCCGGGTCTGCGTCAGCTGGAAAAGATGTCAGCGGCAGCCGGAGGGGCTACTAATCATCGCAAGGGGCTTTTCGACGCCGTTCTGATCAAGAACAATCACATCACTGCTGCTGGCGGCGTCGCGCGGGCGCTGGAGCAGGCAAGATCATTCGCCGGTCCGGTCGAAATCGAAGTTCGTTCGCGGGCCGAACTGGACGAAGCCCTGGCTTCCGGCGCCACGCACCTGCTACTAGACAATCTGACGCCGGCCGAGGCCGCCGAATGGATCTTCTACATTGCGGACCGGGCGACGGTGGAGCTGTCCGGGGGTATCAACCTCGAAACGGTGAAGCCGTACGCGGAAGCCGGCCCGGATTTCATATCTTGCGGCGCAATTACCCACTCCGCAACCGCTGTCGACATCAGTTTTCGACTGGAACTGAACCGCAGCTAATGTCATTCGATATCGAGAAAGTTCAGGAGGCGCGCCCGCAGAACCAGATTCATTTCTTCAGCTCCGTCGGGTCGACTATGTCGGAGGCTGTCAAACTCGCCGCTTCCGCAGCGCCTCATGGCGCTGTCGTGATAGCGGACGAACAAACTGCCGGCATTGGCCGGCTTGGCAGGTCCTGGCACTCGGAAGCCGAAGCGGGCATTTACTGCTCCATTCTTCTGCGTCTTGCACTTCCGCCGGGTGAGATCCCAATTGCCACGCTCTTGCTGGGCTTGGCCACTGCCGAAGCCATCCAGCAAGTCACCTCGCTTGCCTGCGATCTGCGCTGGCCGAATGACGTCCTGATCAATGAACGCAAGGTCGCCGGAATACTAGCTCAGCTTTCGGGCGACTTCGTCATCGCTGGCATTGGAATCAACGTCAATCAAATGGAGCTTCCCTCGAATCTCCGAACCCCGGCAACCTCGCTGCGCGTGGCAAGTGGAGGAACCGAGCAGTCGCGTGAAGAGTTGCTCATCCATCTTTTGCAGGCCATCGATGCATTTTGCGCTCTACTCAAGGAGAGCGGTCCCGCTGCCATTCTCCGCTCTTTTGCGGTCGCCTCTTCGTACGCCCTGCACCGTCGCGTGATCGTCGAAGAAACAGGCAGAACAGGCGTTACCGCCGGTCTTGATCAGAGCGGCTTTTTGTTGGTGCGCTATGAGTCGGGCCGAGTCGAGCGGATTGCTGCAGGAGGCGTCAGGCCTGATGTGTGAAGCCGACGACTGGCCGTCTAATTACTTCAACTACTTCACCGAAATCGAAGAGCACTTCCAACGCGCCCGAGGCACCGGGCTTTTTCTGCTTTCTCCTCTCGATTGGGCGCTGATCGAAAGCTGGAAGAATTCAGGCGTACCTCTTGAAGCCGTGTTGCAGGGCATCGATTCTGCGTTTGAAAAGTGGCACAGCCGCAAGGTGAAGCGCCGAGCTGTAAACTCGATCGCATACTGCGCCCAGGCCGTGATGGAGGCGGCACAGCGTACGCCCGCACGGTCTGCCAATAAGAGCGCTGCACAGGCTCCGTTCGCGGCCGAGGAGCTCACGCGCTACTTACAGAACGGGGCCAGGCAACTCCGGTTAAGGCCCGAGCCGGTATTCCAGGAGATCGCCGATTCCGTGGAAGCCCTTGCTTCCCGAGCTTCGGACCACTTGGCAAATGTTGAGGACCTGGAGCGCCGCCTCACCACGCTCGAAGACAAGGTCGTCGCTAATATCCGAGCGACCCACAGTGATGAGGATCTGTATGCAGTCCGCGAGGCGCTGGATCGCGAGCTAAAGCCATATCGCGGAAAGATGACGGCCGATCAGCTCTCAATGCTTGAGCGGCGGTATCTGGATACCGCGCTCCTCGAACGCGCTAATCTTCCAAGGCTTAGTCTGTTCTACTTGCTCTGAACTTTGGTAGAGTGTGTGCGGAAATGCATGAGCACGCACCAGCTACACGATCCTCTGGTTCACCCTCGCCAAGTACGCTTCAGTGGACCGCTCTCGTGCTACTTGTGCTCTCCGTGGCGATCAATTACGTCGATCGCGGCAATCTCGGCGTTGCCGCCAAGAGCATCCAATCCGAACTTCACTACGGTCCGAAGTATCTGGGTCTGCTCCTGGGCGGATTCTTCTGGACATATTCGCTGTGCCAGATTGCGGCAGGCAAACTGATTGACCGTTGGAACGTGAACTGGGTGTACGCGGCTGGATTTCTGTTGTGGTCCGGCGCAACCGCGCTCACCGGTCTGGCGAGTTCGTTCGTGGTGATCTTCTGTCTCCGCCTGGTACTTGGGATGGGAGAATCCGTTGCTTATCCGGCCTACTCCAAGATCATTGCCACCACCTTCCCGGAACGCCTTCGCGGAACCGCGAATGCCTTGATCGATGCGGGCTCAAAGGTCGGCCCCGCAATCGGCGTCATGCTCGGGGTGAAGATGCTCGAGTGGTTTACATGGCGAGGTATGTTCCTGGTGATTGGCGCTGCCAGCCTCCTTTGGCTGGTCCCCTGGTGCGTAGCAGCCGCGAAACTTCAGGTAGAGACCAAAGAAGAACAAGCGGGATGGAACCCTAGTTATCGGGAACTCATGGGAAGGCGCTCCGTTTGGGGTACCGTCTTGGGTCTCTTCGGCGGGAATTACGCTTGGTACTTCTATCTGACGTGGCTGCCTTACTACTTCGAAACGGAGAGGCACTACACCAAGGACAAACTCGCCATCATGGGATCGCTCCCGTTCTGGGCGGTCGCTTTCGCCTCCATGCTCTTCGGGCTGCTCGCGGATGCCGTGATCAGGAGGGGCAGAGATCCCGGTCGCGTCCGGCAAACTTTTGTGTCTCTCGGTTTGTTTGGCTGCTGCGCGTTCATGTTACCGGCCGTACTGGTGAAAGGGGAACTCGCGGCCAACATACTCCTCATACTCGCGTCCGTGTCGATGGGCGGCTTTTCTTCGAATCACTGGGCTTTCACGCAATATCTGTCGGGGCAGCGTGCGGCCGGGAAGTGGACTGGATTCGAGAACTGCCTCGCCAATTCCGCCGGCGTCATCGCGCCATGGGTAACAGGGTGGGTGTTAGGTCGGACACATTCCTTCTTTGCAGCCTTCGCTATCGCCTGTGGGGTACTCCTAGCAGGAGTACTAGGGTACTGGGCTATAGTCGGCCGCCCGACCGAAGAAAAGTGGGGCGAACCATACCTTTCTATTAAAAATGGAAGGTATACTAGTAAAGATTACGCAAATCCCTAGTAAAACTTACAAGCCCGGCTTGTGCCTCCGCAAAGCTTAAGCCGGGCTTGCTTTTTCAGATCTTGGCCGCGTGCAAAGTCAGGCGAAACGCGGGCCGGTGAGTCTCGACGCTAGGGTTTGCTACCCCGGCTCTCTTCGCCAACTTTACGAGCTCCTCCGCTTTGAATGCTGCGCGAACAGATCTGATCCCGTCATGAACCGTAATGTCGCCCCAGGTGAAAAAGGGTCGAGAGATCGGGAGGAAAATGTAGGGCAGTATATGCCGCTCCAGATCCGCAATGAGAATTGCCCGGCGCGCCACGCGATAGAACTCCCTCAGCAGCGCTTCCACCCGTTCATCTTCGAAGTGATGCAGGAACAGCGACGAAAGCACATAATCGAACCTTTCCGATGAAAACGGGAGTTGAAAGGCGTCCGCGATCACTTTCGGGTAAGATGCTGAACTCAGATTCACTCCGTTATAGTCCAGGTTTGTGACTTTCGCCCCTGGGTAGAGTTCCGTAATCACCCTTCCTGTATCCCCGGAGGCGGCCCCGACGTCCAGAAGAGTGAACTCCTCCTGTTGACCGATCGTTCCTGCCAGCATCTTGCGGATGGTGGAGTGGCCGCCGAAGTAAGTATTGATGCGAACCAAATCCGTTAAGTTTTTGCGGGCCACGTCGGGCGGCGCATGATCGAGCAGTTCCGGCTGGATACGGCGTTTTGCGAACACGCACGTTGGACGTCTGGCCGGTTCCCGAGCTACCAAAAAAGTCGCAGCTGCGAAATGGTACAAGGGTTACAACGCTATGACAAGGGTGTGTAAGGCTTGGAATTTGTAGGTTCTGGAGTGGGCTGGATTGAAGCCATCTGTGGCCCGATGTTCTCCGGGAAAAGTGAAGAACTCATCCGCCGGTTGCGCCGGGCGTCCATTGCGCGCAAACAGGTTCAGGTCTTCAAGCCGGCAATCGACACTCGTTATTCGGGTGATGAAATCGTGACCCACGACGACGTTCGGATGGGGTCTGAAAGTGTAAACTCGGCCGAGGAGATCCTCGCAAAGCTTCACTGGCGAACTCAGGTCATCGGGATTGACGAAGCCAACTTTTTTGGACAGCCGCTTCTGGAAGTGGCGAACCAACTGGCCGACAGCGGGAAGCGGGTGATTGTCGCGGGCCTCGACACCGACTATATGGGCAGACCGTTCCCGCCTATGCCAGATTTGCTGGCCATTGCGGAGTCTATTACGAAAACGCTGGCGATCTGTGTGCGGTGCGGCAATCCTGCGAAACATACCCAGCGGCTGGTCGATTCGGACGAATTGATACTGATCGGCGCAACCGGCGCCTACGAAGCGAGATGCCGGGCCTGCTTCGAGCCTGGCTTTCCCAGGCAGGAACTCCTGGACTTCGCCGCCATCGGGCAATCGTCCGCGACCGTACCTGACTGAAACATCCAGCGAGAGTCAGGCGTCTACTTAGCTATCCTTGAGAGGACGCACCTCGAGCGGCGTTTCTTGCATCAAAAGACCCGAAAGTAGAAGAGAAGATTCAGACATGAGCAGTAGCCCACAACAGCCAACCTATATCATTCCCCCTCCCGCCAGCCCAAATTGGCGGATGCCTGTGCTCGCCGGGGTACTGATCGCCCTGGCAGCGACGAACATTTATCTGTTTATGCAGTTGCGCCAGCTTCGTACAGATCAGGGTGCGGAGATCACTAAGCTGCGTGACGGTTTGACAGCCCTCAAGGTCGATTCGTCCGAGGCTGTTCAGCGTTCGCGCCGCAGCGTCGAGACGCTTCAGTCACAGCTGGAAGCGCAACGGCGCGCAGCGGATCGCGCTGTGGGTCAGGCTAAAGTCGACGCCCAGAAGCGCGTGGAGGCTCTGCAGTCCAGAGTCGCTGACGAGCAAGCCGCCCAGCAGCAGGCCATTTCGGCTGTCAAACAGACGGCAGACACCGCAACGGTCAAGTTGAACGATGTCTCGACTGATGTCGGAAACGTGAAAACAGATGTTCAGACCACCAAGGGACAGCTCCAAGAC
Source organism: Bryobacterales bacterium (assembly GCA_025462985.1). Taxonomy (GTDB): domain Bacteria; phylum Acidobacteriota; class Terriglobia; order Bryobacterales; family Bryobacteraceae; genus Bog-105. The sequence continues at coordinate 5,527 of JAOAPP010000421.1, forward strand.
ACGATCGCGAATCTGAAGCGCGCCACCGGCGAACTGGATAGCCACTCCAGCCTTATTGCGACGAACGGCAAGGAATTGCAGGCGCTGAAAGACCTTGGCGAACGCAATTACTCCGAATTCACAATCTCCAAGGCGAAACAGGCGACCCGTGTAGGAGAAGTCATGATCGAATTGAAGAAGGTTGACATCAAACGCAACAAGTTCACTATCGCGGTCACCGTGGACGACAAAACGGTGGAAAAGAAAGACCGCACGATCAACGAACCGATTCAGTTCTACACCTCCAAGGCCCATCAGCCCGATGAAATCGTGGTGAACAGTGTTGGGAAGAATCAGATTGTCGGATACCTGGCATCCCCGAAGGTCCAGAATGGACGTCCTGGAGCGGGCGCTTAATATACTGCCCTCGATATCCTGGAGAAAGGTTTAAACATGCGATACCCAGAACAACTCATCGCGCCCATGCGCAGTGATCTTACTCAATACGGGGTCAAGGAAGTTCGGACGCCGGAAGATGTAGACCGCGTCTTGAGCTCCGGCACTGTTCTCATGATTGTAAATTCTGTTTGCGGTTGCGCGGCCGGAAAGGCGCGCCCGGCGGTCGGAATGGCTCTCGGAAATGCCAACCGTCCAGATGTGGCGGCGACAGTTTTCGCCGGCGCCGATCTGGAAGCCGATGGCCGTGTCCGTGAAATCCTCGCCGACGTGCCTCCGTCCTCTCCGTCCATGGCCCTGTTTCGGGACGGCAAGCCGGTGTTTGTTCTACACCGGCACCAGATCGAGAGCAGGCACGCCCCTGAAATCGCAAAGATACTCGTCGAAGCCTTCGATCAGTATTGCGTTCCTGCTAAACAGTAAGCAATAGCCTAACGAGCACCGTAGAGGCCGCGCTGGAAAATGTATTCCCGGACCTCTACGGGAACTTCGGCCACACTTTCGCCCTCCGCCAGATGCTCCCGGATCGCGGAGCTCGATGTTGGTAACTCCAAGCCCTCCAACCGATAAACCACCGCGCCTTCCGGCACGACATAGTCTTCGCCTGGACGTGAGACCACTATGAACTGGATTAGCGAAATCAGTTCTTCCCAGCGGTGCCAGCTGCTGATCT
>JAOAPP010000585.1 GCA_025462985.1 Bryobacterales bacterium
GGAGGGAACAGGTTGGCGGTGGACGGCGTTGTGATTGTCGGGGAGCACGGCGATTATCCGCAGACGCCTGAAGGGCAGGTGCAGTATCCGCGCTACCGCTTCTTTCAGGAAATGGTGAAAGTGTTTCGTGACAGCGGACGATCGGTTCCCGTGTTCAACGACAAGCACCTCTCATGGAAGTGGGAGTGGGCGAAGGAAATGTACGACACATCGAAATCTATGGAATTCCCGTTCCTGGCCGGCTCCAGCCTTCCAGTGACGTGGCGCATCCCTTCGATCGAGATGCCTGACGGAGCGCGCGTCAAAGAAGCTTTGACGATCTGCTACGGCGGAGTTGACAGCTACGACTTCCACGGTTTGGAAACGCTACAGTGTATGCTTGAGCGCCGCAAAGGCGGCGAAACGGGTGTGACGTGGCTGCAGGCATACCGGGGCGAGAAGTTCTGGGATGCCATGCGGAATGAGATCTGGTCAAAACGGCTATTCAACGCGGCCCTCTGCCGAAGCCACACGCTGACGCCGGCGCGTGTGGGATTCAATGACATCTTTCCGACGGTGGACGACATGCGGCGGCTCGTGATAGATCCGGTGGCCTATCAGTATCAGCTCGGGGACGGGCCGAAGGCCACAATGCTTCTGATGTCGGGACTCGTGCGCGACTTCTATTTCGCTGCCAGTCTTGAAGGTCGTTCGGAGCCTCTCTCGACCCAGATGTATTTGCCAATGCCGGATGGGCGAACCACGCTCGCTAACTTCTTCAGCCCGCTCGTGAACAATGCTGAACGCATGTTCTTAACGGGAAAAGCACCCTACCCGATTGAGCGGACCCTGCTGACCACCGGCTTAACGGCGGCCGGTGTCAATAGCCTGTACGCAGGCCAGGAGCGATTGAAAACTCCGCATCTTGCCATTCAATATCAGCCCAGCCGTGAATCGACATTCTGGAGATCGTAGCGTGACGCAGACACTGAGTAAGGGATGGAGCCGGCGCACTTTCCTGGGCGCGGCAGCGGCGCTGCCACTGCTGGGGCAGGGGGAGCCGAAGCGGATCGCGGTAATCACGACGGTGTACCGCTACCTTTCACACGGCCAGCACATGGCGGACCGGTTTCTGGTGGGGTACCCGCATAACGGCGAATGGCACAAGCCGGACATGAAAGTGGTGTCCCTCTACGTCGACCAGAAACCGGAAGGCGATCTCAGCCACAAGCGCGCCGACGAGTTCGGCTTTCGCGTTTATCCGACGATTGCCGAAGCGCTGCGCTGCGGTGGCGACAAACTGGCGGTAGATGCGGTGCTGATCATAGCGGAGCACGGCGACTACCCGATCGACAGCAAGGGGCAGAAACTGTATCCCCGTTATGAGTTCTTTGAGGAGTGTGTGGCGGTCTTCCAGAAGGACAAGCGGGCCGTTCCCGTCTACAACGACAAACACCTGTCCTATAGCTTTGAGAAAGCACGGCGCATGGTGAGCGACTCGAAGCGTCTGAACTTCCCGATGCTCGCCGGCTCCTCTTTGCCCGTGACATGGCGATTGCCTGACATTGAACTGCCCCTCGGATGCCACATCGAAGAGGCACTAATGGTAGGAGAGAACGGCAGTGATGATGCTATGGATTTCCATGCTTTGGAGGGCATGCAGTGCATGCTGGAAAGACGCAAAGGTGGAGAAACCGGCGTACGGGCGGTTCAATGGCTGGAAGGGGAAGCGGTGTGGAATACCGCGTGGTCCAAAGATCTGCTGGTGGCTGCGCTTTCGAGAAGTGACACGCCGCTCGGACTGACAGTGAAGGACGGACGCACGCAGGACTTGTTGGGAAACGGTGAACTGCGCAGATTGGTAGAAAAACCGGTCGCGTACGTGATCGAGTACCGGGATGGTTTGCGAGCTACAATGTTGAACCTGCGCGGAGCCTTGAAGGACTTCAACTTCGCGGCCCGCGTGAAAGGAGTGGGCCTTTTGTCTACACAATTTCTGCTGACGCCCGAGCCCAACGTGACCTACTCCGCCTGTTTAATGAGCAAGGCGGAGGAGATGTTCGCCACTGGAAGCGCCCCGTACCCTGTCGAACGAACCCTCCTGACCAGCGGGATGCTCGAGGCGTGTCATAGATCGGGCGCGGAAGGCAACAGACGGCTGGAAACGCCCCAGCTGGCGGTGAAGTACCAGCCTCCGTTGACGCCCCAGCACTGCCGAACCTGAGATGGACCGAACCTTTACCTGAATCTCGAAGGGGTTGAAATATGAGGCGGTGTTGAATGAGCCAAGTCCCAGTCTGGTTTGAACGGAAATTTGACTTCACGTTCCCTGTGGAGCAATATCCGAACCTTTGCGTTCGCCTGCGAGGCACTCCGGCACGGCTGGAAGAGATGTTATCCGGCGCGTCGGGCAACGTGCTGGTCGGTAAGACGGGAAACAAGTGGTCAGCCCAGGAGCACGCTGGCCATCTGCTTGATCTCGAGCCCTTATGGATGGCGCGTGTGGACGACTTTCTGGCGGGTGGAGACACACTTACCGCCGCGGACCTCAGCAACCGCAAGACTCACGAAGCCAATCACAACGCTCGAGAGTTAGCAGGAATCCTAGCCGAGTTCCGCACAGCGCGGTTCCGCTTGGTGGATCACCTGCGGAAGTTTGAGCCTGCCCGCTTTGCCGGCTCCATGCTGCATCCGCGTCTAAAGCAGCCTATGCGGCTCGTGGATCATCTGTACTTTGTTGCAGAGCACGACGACCATCACTTGGCAACAATCTGGGAGATGATCGAGGCCAAGGGAAGGCTGTCCTCACCTGGCTCTGAGTGACTGAACGGTTCAGACCGGGGACATAAGCAACGAAAAGCTTTGCATACTACGCCAGAGGACATTCCAGCAAGTTCTTGAGATGCGATACGTGCATCTGACGTGGGGCGCCTACAAACTTCAACGGTCTGCCGAGCATCACGAAAGTAGGCGCATGATTGTTCCCGGGCTGCCGACCAACTGGAAGTAATTGACCGCCATGGACGCTAAACGGCGCATCGACTCTCGCTGCTGCATCCTACGACTTCGTGCTTACAACTACCGCCTGCGGTGCTCTCGTAAGCGAGTGAAGCTCGGAAGACGCAAACCCCGCGTTGCGGAACATCGTATCGTATTCGGCGAACGTATACACATCTCCTGCCGGTGTAGTTCCCAGCATCATCATGGCGAATCCCGCTGCCGTCGGCGGCGACACGCGGTCGTCATTCGGCACGAAGTCGAGTGTGACACAGCGTCCGCCGGGAGCGAGCGCCACCAGGATTTTCCGCATCAGCCTCTCGCAGGTTGGCGGATCAAAGTGGTGGAAAAAATTCGTCACCAGGACTAGATCGTAAGGACTCCCAAACTCCACCTCGAACGCATCCCCCGCCAGCGTTGAGTGCCGGTCGACCACGCTGAATTTTTGGGCGTTCCCGGTTGCCACCGCAAGTACGTCCGGCCAATCCAGAGCCGTAATCTGCGCCTTCGGATTTCGCTGGGCAATGGTGATCCCGAACAGCCCGTGCCCGGCTGCGATGTCCAGGACCCGTACATGTCCTTCTCCGGCCACCAGATCGGCAACTTCCAACGCCGAGGGGTAAATCATCGGTGCCATCTGCTTCGCGAAATCGACCCAGATCGGGTTGTCACGACTGACGGTACCCTTATCGGGCAGCGTCGTTGTTCCGGTACGCACAACGTGGGCCAAGTTAAAAAACGGAGAGATCAAGCGCGGGTCGAGGAGAAAAAGTGCGGCACTTCCGAAATATGCGGGCGAGTTCCGGTCGAGGAACATAGCCGAGTCGGTGCTCAGAGAGTATTGGTCGTCGTCTTTCGCAAGAAAACCGCTGAGAACGAGATAGTCGCAAAGAATGCGGATACCGCGGGTCGATGCGCCGACGGCTTTTGCGATAACCTCAGCACCACGGTTGCCGCGAGCGATTGCGGTAAACAATTCAAGCTCAATCGCAGCTTTCAGCGCGGCAGATCGTTGATAGGAATTGAGAGTGTCGAAAATGATTGCGGGATTTGGTTCCTGGACGGACGTAGGTGCGGCGCTCATCGGTTGATTATGATACACGAAACGGGATCTACCGGTTTCTGAAACGCCCTTTCCCCACTGAATTGACAGTCACTGCGTATCGAACTCACGCTCCCTCGGGCTTGCCAGCATCCGAATGACGCCCAACCCGGAGACAATCTCCGGGTTGCCGACCATCCAAGAGCCCGCGGCATGTCGTTCGTGCGCGCTGTGATGTAATGGATGGCCAATGTCTGACCCGCTGGCGACGTACTTGCACGATCACCTCGCTGGGTCGAACTTTGCAATCGACCTTCTCAGATCTATGCGCGATCACTACCCCAACGAATCTCTGGGCCAGCTCGCCTCAACCGTTCTTCTCGAAGTGGAAGAGGACCGAGAAACGTTAAGGCGAATCGTTGAGCGAGTGGGGAAGGGATACCCCGACTTAAAGGAGGCTGCCGCTTGGATCTTAGAGAAGACTAGTCGATTGAAGCTCGGTCACGGCGAGGCAAAGGGAATCGGAACGTT
>JAOAPP010000435.1 GCA_025462985.1 Bryobacterales bacterium
TTTCTGCTCGGGCTTCGAAATCACAATCCACGCCTACGTCACGGCATTGAACAACTTTGGACATATGGCCTCCCGATGAATCATATATCAAATTGGCGCAGTCGCGTCGCCAACCCACCTGGAAGTCCTTCGACGCCAATATAGCTGACCGCTCAAAAGTCCGCCGTGTTCGCCGTCAACCCAATGCTGCGCTCGAGTCATCTACAGTCGTGATCCTATTTCTCATTAGATTGTTTTTCTCCACATTTCAGGACGTACAGAGCTCCAACCTGTTACGAACTACCCAAAACGGAGCGGCTGTCTGCGCTGCCGCAGGGATCACGGTACCGGCGTGAAGCTGTCACTGGCTGGTGAGCGAAGCGAAGGCAGTGGCATCGGTTCATCCCTTCCGATACTCAGAGGATGGCTGGTCCACGTATCCTGGACCTTCACCGCTACCACATCTGGGCAAACCACTTGCGCGCATATTTCGACGTTGCGCTACAAAGTTTCCGATCCCTTCGGAAGTGCCGCAGCAGCATGGTTCGCCGGCGATCCCGGCCTGTTGATGTCGCGCTGTCTACGGGTTTTGTATGTCGTCGTGGAGAAATGGCGGAAAGTATTCCCTGAAAACGGGCCGCCGAAGCCGTAAACGCTAAGGTGGACCTTATCACGATTGATTCCCAGCAAGTCCCTATGAACCCGACATCGATGCGGCGATGGAGCGCTTACCGGATTTCAGTCGCAAGCCGATATATCAGGAGTAATCTTGCCAAACCACCTCTCCGAACCGCCGACCTCCCGGACAGGTGCAACTGCGCCCAGTCGATTTGCTGAAGAACGCAGTAACAGCACATGGGAGACAGGCGTGTTCTCCGTAGGCTTCATTTAGCCCACACGCGAAACGAGCACAGAGCGCGCAACGCAATGCGAACTCAGTTTCAGTGATTAATGGCAAGTACTCGCCGAGCAAGCTCGAAAGCAGACCAGCTGAACCTGGCTCACAGTGCTCCCAATTTCCTTAGATAATCGTTGTGACGCGCCTTAAGGTCGTCGAGTGTTTTGCGCACGTCTTCGCTGAAATTCTTCGGCCAACCCTCACCCTTTATGGAACTGGAATCGACTCGCATATCTGCCCAGAGATTATGCAAGCCTTCAAACTGGGCTTGATGCACAAAGAAAGCCAAATAACTCGGTGGCCAAGTATCTGTGTTGCGCAGGTGTACCTTTGTGCTGAGTAGCTTCACCATTTGGAGATTCAGCGGTAAGAAGTACTTTTCGATAAAGTAGTGCCAAGCTTTCTCCGAATCCTGGTCTTTTCGCTCGCGACGCTGTATGGCCACAGCGAAAACCGCACTCGATTGTTCAATCAGACCAAGTAGAGGCCCATAGAGCTCTTCGATCTGTCGCTCAAGGTGTTTAAGCGCAGCCTGTTGTCGACGGGCGTCGTCTTCCCTGCGTTTTGTCAACCCGCTGGTGATGAACCAGCCGGCAAGAGTTATCGTTCCAGCAACGAATGCGCTCAACAACGCCGTCTCTGCCTGAGGGTTCATATAGGACCTTCTTACTTAAATAGATCGGCTTGAGTGAAAATCGCAAAGCACTTGAAGTACGGCAAACGGGATCGGCGTCGGTTAAAGTAGCACACCCACAGAAGGGTTAGTGGCTTGTTACAGTCACATGGACGAGAAACGCGCTATGCTTCCCTGCGCAGGCGTAAGCCTCTGGATCAACATGCCTTCGGCAGCTTTCACCCGATTAGTACTGGGAAACGCTAGGACTCAATCTGGAGTGATCCGGCGCGAAAAGGTCCAGCCAGCAGAGTAGGTTCGTCGCCGGATCAGTTCGGATTGAATCGTTTGCAGTGAGGCGCTGGCGTTTGCGGCGGACGCGGCCACTTACGTGCGTATTGGAATTTCAATAGTGTTTTTTCTTGATAATGATGCACTCAGATCTTGCCGTTAGGTCTCGTGAATGAAGCCGTTGGGGCACGCCGCGGTTAAATGTTAGGACGAATCGCACCAGTGCGCAAGTTCGTTCGCAGACCAGCCTCGAAGTGACGTCACGCGCAGCGTCCGCCGCGCCAGCGGCTTAGTGCAAACGCCCATCGCAGATCCAATGCCCACTGACCAGAACGAATCCAGAACCCAAATGTACGAGGCGCCGATTACGTATCCGTCTGGAAGGAATCCCTTGATGTCTGCGATCTACTAAGCATCGCGAAGCCAGCGAGCTGGGCGCTTCTCGAAGAACGCTGTGATACCCTCCTGCGCGTCTGGTTCCTGGGCGTTGGCGCTCATAGTTTGGCCGGCAAGAGCATAGGCGTGAGCCTGGTCGAGTTCGACCTGCTTATAGAAAGCGTTCTTGCCGATCCCGACGACGACCGAGCTGGCTTCGGCGATGCGCTCCGCGAGCGACCAGGTAGTCGAACGTAGATTGGCTGCCGGTACCACCCGGTTCACCAATCCCCATTCAGCGGCCATATGTGCGCTGATCGTCTCTCCGGTAAGAAGCATTTCCATCGCGCGTTTTCGGCCTATGGAGCGGGTCAGGGCGACCATCGGAGTTGAGCAGAACAGCCCGATGCGGATGCCCGGGGTAGCGAACGAGGCGTCCTCAGAAGCGACGGCCAGATCGCAGGTGGCGACAAGCTGGCAACCGGCCGCGGTGGCTAGCCCCTGCACCTCGGCTATAACAGGCTGCCGGACCGACTGGATCTTTTCCATCAAGTGCGTACACGCGCAAAAGATCCGCTTGTATCCAGACGGGTTCCGTTCGAGTATTTCAGTCAAATCGTGGCCCGCAGAGAATACCGGGCCCTGCGAGGCAAGAATGATCACCTGAACGGAACGGTCGAGCTCCAGACGGTGCAGACACTCAAAGAGTTCGAGCGTGAGATCAAGCGAAAGCGCATTGCGGCATTCGGGGCGATTCAGAGTGACGATAGCGATCCCGTTTTCAATATCCGAATACAATGCTTTTTTCATAGGACACCTCACATACATTGTGCGGCAGAATTGAGTCTCTGAG
>JAOAPP010000482.1 GCA_025462985.1 Bryobacterales bacterium
GCCCTTCTCCCACAACTTCGACCGGATTTTTGTGGATGCGCCGTGCTCGGGCACTGGCACTCTTTCACGGAACCCGGAAATCAAATGGCGCGTCCAAACGGTAGATTTGCCGCGTTTCGCGGAGAGGCAAACGGCAATCGTCAAACAGGCGCTAAGGCTGCTCGCTCCCGGAGGCGCCTTGCTGTACGCCACGTGTTCCCTTGAAACAGAGGAGAATGAGCAAGTCGTGGCGGCTGCCCTGGCGAAGTCGCCGGGCCGGAGACTGATTCGGGACATGTGGCGCTTGCCGGGCCGAGACGAGGGGGATGGGTTTTATACCGCTTTGCTGGCGTAAGGGGGGAAACAGCGTGTTAGAATCAAGGCGTTTCCAAGAGTCGACAGGGTTCACGGAATTGTTACGAGTCTGGCGGCAAAGGCCGTGCATTCATTCCACTCCCAGTCGTGGTTCGTCGTCAGCGCCCTCTGGCAAAGCGTGACTGCAACGGATCGAAATCACTGGTAAACGAGTAGCTTAGTGGTCCACATCGTCCCATCTATTTTCGCCGCTGATTTTCTGACCCTTGGTGCCGACATTCAGCGTGTCGTCGAGGCCGGGACCAGGATGATCCATCTGGACATTATGGACGGGCATTTCGTGCCTAACTTCACCATGGGTACGCCCATCACGGAGGCTGTGCGGCGGTTTACGCAGCTGAAACTCGACCACCATCTGATGATCGAGGATCCCGATACCTACGCTCCGATTTTTATCAAAGCTGGCGCCGACTGCGTCAGTGTTCATTACGAAGTCTGCCGAAATCTCGATCGGACCGTGCACATGATCAAGGACCATGGAGCATTGGCGGGAGTCGTGATTAACCCTCATACCCCTGTGTTCCTGCTTGAGAATGTGCTCGCTATCGTCGACTACGTTCTCGTCATGAGCGTCAATCCAGGGTACGGCGGGCAAATCTTCATCCCGAACTCGCTGAATAAGGTCAGAGAACTGGCGCGGCGCCGTTCGGAGCGGGGATTGAGCTTCTCCATTGAAATCGATGGAGGCGTGGGCCCCGAGAACATCGCAGACGTAGCCCGGGCGGGAGTTGACTGGGCGGTGGCGGGATCATCCGTGTTCCGCGCGCCGGACCCGGTTACGGCCATTCGGTCTATGCTGCGAACTGCTGAAGAAGCGATTTCAGTTAAGGTTTAGATCACATGCTTTCAGGAATTTTTTCACTGAGGCGGGCGCTGCTGGCGATTTGTTCGCTGGGGCTTCTCGCCTCCTGCGTTCATAAGAAATACGATACTCCTATCACGAAAAACACGCAGCAGCCTGATAAGGTCCTTTTTGACCAGGCGATGCATGACATCGAGCACGGCCGCTACGAGGTGGCCCGCATCTCACTGCAGACCTTGATGAACACGTATGAGTCGAGCGAGTACATGGCCAAGGCGAAGCTGGCCGTCGCGGACAGCTGGTTCCGCGAGGGCGGCGCAAACGGCTTGGCGCAGGCCGAAGCCGAGTACAAGGACTTCATCCTGTTCTATCCAGCTATGGAAGAGTCCGCCGAGGCGCAAAACCGCGTTTGCGAGATCCATTACAACCAGATGGACAAGAGCGATCGCGACTGGACCCAGACGCTGCGAGCCGAAACCGAGTGCAAGGACTTGCTGCTTCAGTTCCCCAACAGCAAGTTTGCACCGCAAGCCGCACAGCGCCTCCGGAGTATTCAGGAGAGCCTGGCGGAGCACGAGTTTGTGGTCGGAAACTTCTATTGGAAACGCGAAATGAATCCGGCCGCCGCCAATCGCCTATCCGCTTTGGTCGATCAGTTTCCGCTCTACAGCAGGGCCGACGAAGCTCTCTTCGAAGCCGGTGACTCTTACGCAAAGATGGGTCCACGGTTCCGGAAACAATCTGGCGAAATGTTCGCCAGGATTGTGCGCGACTATCCCACAACCGCGCGTGTCGACGATGCAACTAAGCGGCTGCAAGACATGGAGCTTCCGGTCCCAGCAGCGGACGGAAGGGCTTTGGCTCGCATGAAGTACGAGCATGAGAATTATCGCCGTCCCGGCATGTTCGCCCGGACCACATCGTGGATGCGCTCCAGTCCCGACGTGAGCCGCGCCGCCAAGCAAGGCAGCCCGACGATGACCGATCCCAGGCGCACCATTCCGGCCAGCATACCGGTCCCGGTGAATACCGAGGCTTCCGGGAGCGAGGCGGGTGGCTCGGCTGTAGGAACCACGGAAGTGACGGCCTCCACGCCCGGAGCGAACAGCGCGCTGGACACCAAACCGGATGCCCGGAGCGCGGAAGGCTCCGCAGCCGCGGGAGCACAGTCCACGGCCACCGCCCAGGCTCCAACACAGGCACAGGCTCAGCTGCCTACGAACCGCGACAAAGAACTGCAGCGGCTCGCCAAGGAACGCGCCAGGAAACAGGCCGCAATCGATAAGAAGAACAAGAAGAAGAAGGGGTCTGACGAAACTCAGCCGGCTGCGCCTGCTGCGGGCGCCATGCCGAACCAAGCGCCAGTTGGGACGCAGGCAGCGCCGAATCAAATAGCACAGCCAAGCGTGGCGACGAACCCGGCAAACCAGACTACGGTGGCTCCGACGAATCCAGTGGGCCCGCAGTAGCTGATGAGCCGAATTCTGCTGGCGGACGATAGTCCGCAGGCGCTCCGGTTAGCCGAGAGCATCCTCAAAACTCAGGGGATCGAAGTCGTGAGTGTGACCGACGGAGCCATTGCGCTTCGCCGTCTCCCTGACGTCGATCCCGATCTCCTGATCACCGACGTCTTTCTTCCCACTCAGAGCGGGTTCGATCTCGCCCGGTTTCTGAAATCGCAGCCGGAGCATCGGCACATTCCCATCATCTTCGCAGCCGCCCCGATCGACAAATTCGAAGAGCAGGATGCCAAGAACGCCGGCGCAGACTTGATTCTGCGAAAGCCGTTTGAGGCTTCTGCGCTGCTCGGAGCGGTGGAATCGCTTCTGGCCAAGAGCCAAGCCGCCCGCGCCGAAAGAAAGCCGGCAGCCGAGGATTCTCTCGACCGGCACACCGTCCGGGCGGCCGTCACCCTTGCGCTTGACGCCGCCATGCCGGCCATGATTGAAGAGCTGACAGAGCGGGTCCTGCTGGCTCTTTCTTCGCGACGTTAAGGACTTTCTCCTCGAACTAGTCCGAATCCCAGTACACTTGATCCCGAGGAACTATCATGCGCAGCCTTTGGCTGGTGGCCCTGTGCGCCATCCTTCTTGCCGCTCCTGCGCTTCCAAAAGACGGCTCCACAGAACCTAGTATCAAGGACACGATCCTCAAGCACCTGAAAACCTCTGAGGCCTTTACCCTGAACGTGGCACAGGCCATGGCGGAGGCGGACTACGCCTTCAAGCTTACGCCGCCGCAGATGAGCTTTGGAGAGCAATTCGTGCATCTGTCTCAGGGATTCGAGTATTTCACGTCGCCCTTTAGCGGAGCAAGGCCGAATCCCCCCAAGCCGCCCTCCATGAGCTAGAGCGATATCATCGCCTTTGTCAAAGCCTCGTATGAGCGAACGATCTCCAAGGTTTCGCAGCTTACACCCGACCAGATCGGCAGGACCAACCAGAGCGAGGAGGGCAACATGAGCGGCTTCGAAACTCCTGCTGGGGCTGATGGAACACACCACGCATCATCGTGCGAGCGCGGAGATGTATCTGCGGGTCAAAGGTGTTACGCCGCCTGAATATACGTTCTGAGCAAGTCGGATTTCCGGACCCGGCGAAACGGCTGACGCGTATTCACTTCA
>JAOAPP010000819.1 GCA_025462985.1 Bryobacterales bacterium
TCATCGACTGCAGGCTCTTGGTGACCTGCTCCTGCATCTTGGCCTGCTCGAGCTGGCGCTGGTTGCCGATCACGGCGGCCGCCTGCTGCGTCAGCGCCTGGTGCTGCGTCTGGGCCTCCGCGATCGCCTGCTGGATCTGGACCTTGGGGTCGGCCTTCTCGTCGATCTTGGCGCCGAAGGCCGCCATCATGTACTTATAGAGCTTCACGAACGGGTTCGCGGCCACACGTACTCCTAGATGAGGGATCTGGTCCCCATCCTGGCACCTCGCCCCGTGCGTCCGCTCACGCGCCGCCGCAGCGTGTCCGGGTGAGCGGACGCACGGAGCTGCTGCAGCTCGGGTCGGGGTGTCAGCCCGGCCAGCCCAGAGCCCCGTTGCTGGTCGTTGCCGCGGCAGCAGGTGCCGGCGCGGGGGCGGTGCGCGTGGTCAGGCCGCGGACGAGAGCCTCTGCGGCTGATCTCGCCTCGTCACGCGTGAGCGGCCACAGCACCTGGCTGGTCGCCCAGCGCAGCACGGTGTCGACGTCGCTGGGGCTGCTCGGCGCGCCGCCGGCAGTGAGCACCGCGGCGACGCCCTCGCGGGCGAGCTGCCACCCGCGGGAGGCGCTGGGGGTGAGCAGCGGTGCCAGCAGCTGCTGCTCGCCGTCCGCGGCCTTGCGCAGGGCGGGGTGCTCACCGAGGACCGCGGCGACGTGGGCGAGCGCCTCGGCCAGGCCGGCGCTCGACGCCGTCGTGACGCAGGCACCGACGAGGTCGGCGACCTGCTGGTCGACGACCGCGGAGAGCACGTCGTCCTTGGTGCGGAAGTGGTTGTAGAGGGTGGCCTTCGCGACCCCGGACTTGCTGGCGACGTCGACCATCGTGGTCTTGCGGATGCCGTAGCGGGCGACGCACTCAGCCGTCGCGCCCAGCAGCGCGGACCGGGTGCGGCCCATCGCGTTGCCGCTGCGGGCGCGCGTGCCGGGCTCGCGGACAGGGACGTCCGACGGGTTGGTCACCTGGCGATCAGGCGGCGGACAGCACTGCGCTCACCGGCGCGGGCTCGGGGACGACCTCGAGGACCGGGACGGGGTGCGGCTCGGGGTGCGGCTCGAAGACGGCGAGCTCCTCGCTGACGTCGCGCAGGACGTCGGAGAGGCGGACGCCGAGGGCGCGGCAGATGCTGGCGAGCAGCTCGCTGCTGGCCTCCTTCTGACCGCGCTCGACCTCGCTGAGGTAGCCGAGGCTGACGCGGGCGGCGCTGGAGACCTCGCGCAGCGTGCGCTGCTGCTGCAGGCGCGTCTCGCGGAGGGCGTCACCCAGCAGGCTGCGGAGCACCACGGTCTCGCCCACTCGTCCACCTCCGGCTGTTGCTGCTGTGCCCAACGCTACCCGCATCCTGCGACGTGAGCACGGGGGCCCCTGTTGTTCTCTGACAGCACAACCGTCCAGAACCGTCAGACCTTCCCGCTCATCAGGTGGCGGCGGAGCAGGTGGAGGGCGGACTGGACGGTGAGGGCGCGGACCCGGTCGCGGTCGCCGGGCAGCCGGGCCTCGAGCACCTCGCACGTCGGTCCCGCCACCGCGAGGAAGACGGTGCCGACGGGCTTGCCCTCCTGCCCGTCCGGTCCCGCGACGCCGGTGACGGCCAGGCCCCAGGTCGCGCCGAGCCGGGTACGGGCACCCTCGGCGAGGGCCGCCGCGGTGTCGGGGGCGACCGCGCCGGAGGCGTCGAGCAGCGGCCCGGGGACGCCGGCGAGCGAGGACTTGAGGTCGGTGGCGTAGACGACCATCCCGCCGCGGAACGTCGTCGACGCACCCGGCCGGGCGGACAGCGCCGCCGACAGCGCCCCCCCGGTCAGCGACTCGGCGACGGCGACGGTCTGCCCCGCGCCGAACAGCCGGTCGTGCACCACGCCCTCGACGGTGTCGGAGTCGTGGCCCCAGACGGCGTCGCCCAGGGCCGCGTCGGCGTGCGCCACCAGCGGGTCGAGGACGGCGGGATCGCCGGTCGTCGTGAAGCGGACCCGGACCAGGCCGCCGCTGGCGAGGTAGGACATGCCGACCCCGTTTGGGAGCACCAGCCCCGGCTCGACGAGCTCGGCGACCGCCGACTCCCCCACGCCGTGGACGAGCACCTGGCGGGTGGTCACGACCCGGCCGGTCCTGGCGGCGAGTCGCGGCCAGACCGTGGTGGAGGCCGCGCGCAGCTCGGGCGGCGGGCCGGGCAGCGCCACGACCACCTTGCCGTCCTTCTCGAGCCAGACGCCCGGGGCGGTCCCTGCGCTGTTGTCGAGGGTCTCGGCACCGGCGGGTACGTCGGCCTGCGCGAGCACCGCGTCCGGCATCTCCCGGCCCCAGCCGGCGAACAGGTCGCGGAGCCGCTGCTCGATCTCCGGGTCCCGCTTCAGCGGCGCGTCGAGGGCCGCCGCGATGACCTCGCGCGTCAGGTCGTCACGGGTCGGCCCGAGACCTCCGCACAGGATCAGCACGTCGACGTCGGCGAGGTGCCGGTGCACCGCGGCGACGAGGACGGGCAGGTCGTCGGCGAGGGCCTCGTTGGCCACGACCTCGACGCCGGCCGCGGCGAGCGCCTTGCCGAGGACCGCGGCGTTGGAGTTGACGACGTCGCCGAGCAGCAGCTCGGTGCCGATGGCCAGGACGGCGCCCTTCACTGCCGGGCGGCCTTGCGGGCCCGCTTCATCGCGGCCCGCTCGCTCGTCTGCCGGAGGGTCAGAGCCCTCGCCACGTAGTCGATCCCTGTCACCACGGTCACGACGATGGCGAGGGCCATCACCACCGCGCGACCCGAGGCGAGCCACCCGGTGAAGGGCAGCACGTAGAGACCGATGGCCACCGCCTGCAGGAACGCCTTGAGCTTGCCGCCGCGGGACGCCGGGATCACGCCGTGCCGGATCACCCAGAAGCGCAGGGCCGTCACCCCGACCTCGCGGACCAGGACGAGGATGGTGATCCACCAGGGCAGGTCGTCGAGCAGCGACAGCCCGATGAGGGCGGCCCCGATGAGAGCCTTGTCGGCGATGGGGTCGACGAGCTTGCCGAAGGACGTGACGAGGTTGCGGTTGCGGGCGATCTGGCCGTCGATGCGGTCGGTGTAGGACGCCACCGCGAACACGCCCCAGGCCACCCATCGCCAGCCGGTCGTGTGCCCGCCGTGGGCGAACAGGGCGACGACGAAGACGGGGACCAGCGCGAGGCGGAACACGGTGAGCTGGTTGGCGAGGTTCCAGGTGGCAGCCTTGGGGTTCAGCGGCAGGGCCAGCGGGTCCTCGGTCACAGCTCCGCCACCAAGTCGACGCCCTCGGACGCGACCACCGTCGCCGTGACGATGCTGCCGATCGCGGCACCGGCGACCATCGTGGTGCCGTCCACCTCGGGCGCCTGGTGCAGGGCGCGCCCCTCACCGTCCGGTCCCTCGATGAGCACGCTGACCGTCGTACCGATCCGCTCCTCCGCCCGCTGGGAGGTGAGCTCCTCCACGAGGTCGGTGATGCGCGCGACCCGCTCGTCCACCACGTCCTGCGGGAGGTGGTCGGGCAGGGTCGCTGCCTCCGTACCGTCTTCGTCGGAGTAGCCGAAGACGCCGACGACGTCGAGGCGCGCCTCGACGAGGAACCGCTCGAGCTCGGCCACGTCCTGCTCGGTCTCACCGGGGAACCCGACGATGACGTTGGAGCGGACGCCGGCCTCGGGGTCGAGGTCGCGCACCTGGCGCAGCAGGGTGAGGAACGCGTCCGTGCCGCCGAACCGCCGCATCCGGCGCAGCACCGACGCGCTGCTGTGCTGGAAGGACATGTCGAAGTACGGCGCGACGCCCGGCGTCCTCGTCAGCACCTCGACGAGGGTGGGCCGCATCTCCGCCGGCTGCAGGTAGGACAGCCGCACCCGCGGCACGATCCGCGCGAGCTCGGGCAGCAGCGTCTCGAGCAGCTTGAGGTCGCCGAGGTCCTTGCCGTAGGACGTGCTGTTCTCGCTGACGAGGACGAGCTCCTGCACGCCGTGGTCGGCGAGCCAGCGGGCCTCCGCGATCACGTCGGACGGGCGGCGGGAGACGAAGGCGCCGCGGAAGCTCGGGATGGCGCAGAAGCTGCAGCGGCGGTCGCAGCCGCTCGCGAGCTTCAGCGGCGCGACGGGGCTGTCGTCGAGGCGCTTGCGCAGGACGGTCGGGCCGCCGGCATGGCCGGGGATGCCGACGCTGAAGGCCGCCGGCTCCTGGCGCTCGACGGGGCTGATCGGCAGCAGCAGCCGGCGGTCGCTCGGCGTGTGCGCCTCGATGTGGCCGCCGGCCAGCACGGTCTGCAGGTGGGTCGACAGGTCGGCGTAGGAGTCGAAGCCGAGCACCGCGTCGGCCTCGGGCAGCTGGTCGGCGAGCTCCTTGCCGTACCGCTCCGCCAGGCACCCGACCGCGACCACCTTCGCGCCGGTGTCGCCCGCGGCCAGCAGGGTGTCGATGCTGTCCTTCTTGGCGCTCTCGACGAAGCCGCACGTGTTGACGACGACGACGTCAGGAGCCTCGTCGGTCAGCTCCCAGCCGGCCGCGTCGAGCCGGCCCGCGAGCTCCTCGGAGTCGACCTCGTTGCGGGCACAGCCCAGCGTGACGAGGGACAGGCGACGGGACACCTGCCGAGTCTAGGTTCAGGTGGAGCTGAGACCGGTGGGCGTGCAGGAGAAGTGGCCCACCTTGCGGCTGTTCGGGGCCACCGGCCCGCTGTCCCTGCCGTTGCAGTTGAGGCTGACCACCGGCGGGTTGCCGACGATGACCTTGAGCTTGGCGGCGTCGCGGAAGTCCTTGAACTGCCCGTCGCCGAGGGTGCCCTCGAACAGCGTCTGCCCGCCGGCGTTGCTGATGCTGACCCACGACTTGCCGCCGATGACACGGACCCGCAGCTGGGCGCCGGTGACGGGGGGCTTGTTGGCCGTGCTGTCGGGCGGCACCGTGGCGTGCACCGTGGGCTGGGACACCTCGGGCGTCGCGGACGGGCTGGCGCCGAGGGCCGTGGGGCTGCGCCCGCCGCTGCCACCGCCCAGGCTGCCGATGCCGATCAGCGCGATGAGGACCGCGGCCGCGCCGGTGAGGGCGACACCCCAGCGGGGGCCGCGGCGGTCCGGGCGCAGCGACGCTGTCTTGGCGGCGGCGAAGTCGGAGCCGCCGAGGGTCGTGACCACGGCCTCCGGCTGGGTCAGCAGCGCCTCGACCGGCGCGCTGCCCTCGGCCTGGTCGAACAGCGCCAGCAGCGGGGCCGCGTCGATCCGCAGCGTCGAGGCGATCGACTTCACGTGCCCGCGGGCATAGACCGAGCCGCCGCTGGACGCGAAGCGGTCGGCCTCCAGGTCACGCACGAGCGTGGCCCGGATCCGGGTGTCGGCGCTGACCTGCTCCACCGTGAGACCGGCAGCCTCGCGCGCCTCGCGGAGGGCAACGCCGAGCGTGAGCTCGGGCTTCGCGGCAGGCACGGGGACACGCCTCTCGGTGGTGGGGGAAGTGCGAGAGAGTGGCCCAGTCTAGGGGCGGCCGAGCGGCCGAGACAAAGGCCGCCTCTCAGGCACTGCCCAGGCCCTCGCGCCGGCTCCCGAACCGGCGCAGGCCGGCCGTGCCCGTGCGCAGGTCGCAGTGCATGAGCACCTGGTCGAAGCGGTCGTCCCCGACCGCGATCGCGTCCGGCCGGCGCCCGGTGACCACGAACCCCAGGCTCGCGTAGAGCCGCTGCGCGGCGTGGTTGTTGCCGCGGCACTCGAGTGTGAGCAGCTCCCTGCCGTCGGCGCGGGCGCTGTCGATGAGCGCGAGCAGCACGGCGCGGGCCGCTCCCCTGCCCCGGGCGTCCGGGCGGGTCATCACCTTGGTGATCTCGGCCATCCGCCGCGTCACCGGGTTGGCGGGTCGCCTCAGCGCACCGCAGGCGACGAGACGGCCGGAGTCGAGCGCGACGAGCAGCTCGGCGTGCAGGTCCAGCCGCCACTGCTCGACCTCGTCCGCGGTCGGCACCTCGAGGAAGCCGACCGCGCCTCCGAGCGCGGCGACCGGCTGCACGAGGGCCACCAGGCCCTCGCGGTCGCTGTCCTCATAGGGCCGCACGTGCACGCCGTGGACTCTAGGGTTCCGGAGGTGAGCGAGTTCGCGGTCGAGGTGCACGGCCTGGTGAAGACCTTCGGGCACGTGCAGGCGGTCCGTGGCGTCGACCTGCTGGTGCCCCGCGGCGCGTTCTTCGGGCTGGTCGGTCCCAACGGCGCTGGCAAGACGACGACGCTGTCGATGGCGACCGGCCTGCTGCGGCCCGACAGGGGCACCGTCCTCGTCGACGGGGTGGACGTGTGGCAGGACCCGCGGGAGGCGAAGCGCCGGATCGGCGTGCTCCCGGAGGGGCTCCGCACGTTCGAACGGCTCACGGGTCGCGAGCTGCTCGAGTTCTCGGGGCGGTTGCGCGAGATGCCCGACGGCGTCGTGCAGGAGCGCACGCAGGAGCTGCTCCACACCTTCGGCCTCGTCGGCGCCCAGAACCAGCTGGTCGTCGACTACTCGACCGGCATGCGCAAGAAGATCGGCCTGGCGGCGGCCCTCCTGCACAACCCGGAAGTGCTCTTCCTGGACGAACCGTTCGAGGGCGTCGACCCGGTGTCGGCGCAGGTCATCCGGGGCGTGTTGGAGCGCTACACCGCCTCCGGCGCGAGCGTTGTCTTCTCCTCGCACGTCATGGAGCTGGTGGAGAGCCTGTGCGTCTGGGTGGCGGTGATGGCGGCCGGCCGGATCGT
>JAOAPP010000511.1 GCA_025462985.1 Bryobacterales bacterium
CGTTCCACAGCAGCCGCCAATCACCCGGACGCCGGCCTGGAGAAACCGCCGCGAATACTGGGCCATGTACTCCGGCGAGCACAGGTAAATGTTGCGCCCTTCGACAGTGGCTGGAAGCCCGGCGTTCGGCATCGAACTCAGCGGCTTGGCGGTATACGCCACCATCTTCTCGACGGTCTCAAGCGCTGCCTTCGGCCCGGCTGAACAATTTACGCCGATGACGTCGACAGCCCATCCGTCCAGGCTTCGCGTGAAGGTTTCGGTGCTCGAGCCATCACGCAAGCTGCCGTCGTCATTGACCGTCACCTGCGCGACGATGACCATGTCAGGGCCGGCTGCCTCCCGGGCGGCCGCAATGGCTTCGCGCAGCTCGCTGAGGTCGTAGAAAGTCTCGAGAACCAGCAGATCCACGCCTGCGCCGAGGAGCGCTTCCGCCTGCTCTTTAAAAACCTGGCGTGCCTCACAGAACGAAAGCGGACCAATCGGCTCAATCTGCGCGCCCAGGGGCCCAATCGCTCCGGCGACGAATGCCTTTTCGCCAGCCGCTTCGCGCGCCAGCCGCACTCCCGCTTCGTTGATTGCCTTCAGCTTCTCGGCAAAGCCGAAAGCGGTAAGGCGGATCCGGTTCGCGCCGAACGTATTCGTTTCCACGATCTCCGCGCCGGCTTTGACATACTCCTGGTGGACTTGCTTCACCATCTGGGCGGCCGACAGGTTCAGCTCGTCAAAGCAGCGATTGATGAAGACTCCCTTCCCATAAAGCACCGTTCCCATGGCTCCATCGGCGATGAGAATCTTGGATTCAAGCTTCTTGCGAAATTCGAGGGCGCGAGACTGGGTGGCGGGTTCAGCGATAGTCATAGCAAGCGATCATGGTTGCCCGCGGAAAATCCGGCAGAGACACCTCAGGATGGCAAAATATTGCCCAATTATAGCGTGTTTACACAGTTACCTTGAATTCGCCAGCGAGCAGGCGCTTTCGGTCATCCAGTGGGAATTTTTCAATGGCGTAGCGCAAAGTCGTTCTGGGGATACGGCTGTAATGACGGCGGAGAAAGTCACTCAGTGCTTCAGGATTGACTTTACCGGCCTCACGGAGCGCCCAGCCGACCGCCTTGTGAATGAGATCGTGTTTGTCTCCCAGCAGCATTTCCGAAATGGCAAATGTGGTTTTTAAATGTCCATTCTTGATGAGGGCCAAAGTTGAGACGATTGCGATGCGCCGCTCCCATAAGTTCCTCGATCCGGCGAGCTTGCGAAGCATTTTTTTGGATGAACCCTGCAGGTGTTTGCCGACGATATAAGGAGCCGACGTGTCCACCAGATCCCAGTTATTGATTCGCGAAGTCTGCTCGAGATAGAACCTGAAGACCTCCTCGCGCTCTGCCGGCGAACCTCCTTCGTATCGGGCGACCAGGATTTCCAGAGCAACGAAACGGTGCTCATGAATGGGCGATGCAAGCAGCCGCGCGATGTCGGTGAACGGCAGATCTCGAAAGCGAAGAGCAATTTTTCGCTGGGCCGGTACGGTAATTCCTAAGAAACGGTCTCCCTCGCCGTAATCGCCTTTCCCTGTTTTGAAAAACCAGGCGGAGGACTTGGCGCGTTCCAGGTCCCCAGCCGCTGCCAGTTCGTTTTCCAAATCCTGCCGTCTGCCGGAGTGCATAATCTGATCCTATGAGAAACTGTGGTTCGTGGCTAATCATCAGGGTTCTATTGGAAGCGCCAGCCTCTGGATGTTCGTGCTTTCGATTCTGCTGTTTTGGCTTCCGATCGTAGGCCCTCTGCTGGCCGGGTTTGTAGGCGGCCGAAAAGCCGGAAGCCTGGGCAATGCGATCCTGGCCGTCTTTGTTCCGGCGATTATCTTCGGTATTGCACTGTTCTTTCTCGCCACGCTACTCACCGGTTTTCCGCTGCTCGCCTTTGCAGCCAGCGCGGGGGGATTTGCCCTCGCCACCGCGCACATCGGGCCGCTACTCCTGGGCGCGATTCTCGGGGCGATGCTTTAGAAATCCTGAGCGGTCCGCTCGTTTTAGATATCCTCGTAACATCCATTCCGAAGATAAGTAGAGGCACCATGGCTATCTCGTTTGAAGTGAACGGACAACCTCAGTCCGTCGATGTGGATCCGCAGACTCCACTTTTATGGGTGTTGCGTGACACTCTTAATCTGACCGGCACAAAGTACGGCTGTGGCATAGCTGCGTGCGGGGCTTGTACAGTGCATGTGGACGGTTCACCTGCGCGGTCCTGTTCTTATCCGGTTGGCTCAGTGGCGGGCAAAAAGATTACCACCATCGAAGGCCTGTCGATGAATCGTAGCCATCCGGTGCAGCAGGCGTGGATCGCAAACCAGGTACCGCAGTGCGGCTACTGCCAGTCCGGCATGATCATGTCGGCGGCCGGCGCGATTCAGGCAGGCCACCATGGCTCAGAAATCATATCTGAGCTCAACAATCTCTGCGTCTGCGGTACCTATCAGCGAATCAGGCAAGCAGTTACGAACCTCTAAGGCCGGAGACCAATCCATGTCCACTCAATTACTCGTAACTCCTCCGGAAAACAGGAATGCGCCACAAAAGCCCGGACGCCGCCAATTTCTCATCACCGCAGCCGGCGGCCTCGGCCTCGGCTTCTTCCTTCCCGAAGTCTCCCGCGTTCCCGAGGCGCTCGCCTCAACCGCGGTTCCCGGGCAATTGAATGCCTGGCTCAGGATCGCGACAGACAACACCGTCACGCTCACCATCGGTGCTTCGGAAATGGGGCAGGGCTCCTTCTCCGCGCTTGCCCAGATTCTCGCCGAAGAATTGATGGTCGATTACTCGAAGGTAGTTACCGTGCAAGGTGCGCCGAGTCTCGTGAGCCCAGTGCCTGTGGGGGCGTCCATCAACACCGTCGGCAGCGGCGTTACGCGCTCAAACTTCTGGAAGTTACGGGACGCCGGGGCTTCCGCGCGCGAGATGCTCGTGCAAGCCGGGATGAATCGCAACGGCGACCAGGCCCGCGCGAACTACACGGTTGTGAGCGGCGTCGTCCGGCACACCCCCTCAGCCG
>JAOAPP010000532.1 GCA_025462985.1 Bryobacterales bacterium
GAGGTATTTCGCCCCGTCACCGTCAAGAAATTTACGGAGCCGGGCAGTCCAGCCGACCAACCTGTTCTGCGCGCGCTCGGCTGGGATATGGATTCGCCTTTTTCCAGCAATCGGGGCGAACTGTTTCCGATCGGATCCTATGGACATACCGGCTACACCGGCACGGAGATGTGGCTCGATCCGGTCTCGAACTCCTTCGTCATTCTGCTGACCAATGTTGTTCACCCGCACGGAGTCAAATCGCTGAGTTCGCTGCGTTCGCGGATCGGAACTATCGTAGCGGCGGCATTTGGCCTCACTGTTCCAGGAACCGTGGCGCTCACCGGGTATTCGGAAACGATCACGGGAGCGGGCGTCCATCGCGCGATCAATCGCGACGTGGCCACCAGCACGGGACTCGACATGCTGGAAAACACCAACTTTGTTGAACTACGGGGCAAGAAGGTTGGCCTGATCACGAACCAGACAGGGATTGATCGCAAGGGTCAGCGGGACGTGGATGTTCTGCTCGCAGCGGGGGTGAAAGTTGCGGGCTTGTTTTCGCCCGAGCACGGCTTTGCCGGAACAATGGACGCCGAGGTCAGCGACTCCAGAGATCAGAAAACCGGACTGCCTATCACCAGCCTGTTTCAGCCGGATAAGCGGAGGCTCACAGCCAGCCAGATCGGGCACTACGATGCCATCGTTTACGACATTCAGGATGCCGGAGCACGCTTCTATACTTACTCCTGCACCATGCTCTACGCGCTCGAAGAAGCCGGCAAGGCAAAGAAATCATTCTTTGTGCTGGATCGGCCTAATCCGATCACCGGCACCCACATCGAAGGGCCCGCGATGGACAAAGATCTGGAATCCTTCGTGGGCTGCTACGACGTTCCGCTTCGTCACGGCATGACGTTCGGGGAACTGGCAACGATGGCCAACTCTGAACAGCACTGGGGCACGGACCTGCACGTCGTGAAAATGAGCAACTGGCAGCGAGGCGACTGGTTCGATGCGACCACTCTCGAATGGGTGAATCCTTCGCCGAATATGCGGAGCCTGAATGCCGCCCTTCTGTACCCGGGGATTGCCATGTTCGAAGCGGCGACGAATTTCTCGGTAGGGCGCGGCACGGACGCTCCATTTGAGCAGGTCGGGGCCGAATGGATCGACGGACCTGCCCTGGCTCAGTTACTCAATTCGCAACTGATCCCGGGCGTGCGAGTGTATCCGACCCGCTTCACTCCCTCGTCCTCAAACCTCAAAGGCAAGAACGTGAGCGGGATCCGGTTTGTCATCACGGATCGAGAAGCATTCGACAGCACACGATTGGGGATTGAACTGGCCAGCGCTTTACAGAAACTGTTTCCGCGCAACCTGGACTTGGACAAATGTTCCAGGTTGATCGGAAACCGGGCTGTCGTCGAGTATTTGAAAGAGGGGAGAGACGCAAGCTTTATCTGGGCCAAGCTGCAGCAGGAAGCAGCAGCGTTTGCAGAGCGGCGTAAACCCTTCCTTCTTTATTGACAGGAAAGGCTGCCAGTTCCTAGCCCTCAGCCGCGGCAGCGTGTTTTGTCTTACTCCCTGGAGGACGCCCCCGACGCTTCGGCTCCGAGGGCGCCGCGCCGCCGTCTATCTCGCCCTCCGCGCCCGAAATCGTGGCCGTGGCTTCCTTCAGCCAGGAAGGCGGACGCCCTCTGCGGCGACCTCGGCCCCGGGCTAAGCGTTCCAGCGTAAGAATCGCCTCTTCGATCTGCTCGCGCTCAAGCCGTAATTCGGCGAGCATCTTGTCTACGTCCAAAATAAGAGCCTCCCGCCACCACCGAAGTGATGGACTAGATAAATTGCTTGTTGCCAAATTGCAACGCTAGCAGGACAAACGAAGTTTAAATTGTTCAGCGGAACCGTTCAATATCGGCCGAGGTCCACCGGTTCTATCAGTACCAGAAATTATCGATAAAGATCGCCAATAGTTTTAGCGTTTCTTTGGGGGCACTGAAGTATTCCGGCTTTTCCATCGGAAATAGAAGGGAACACCCAGCAACATTAGCCCCAATCCCATCAGCGATTCACGAGGGCGCATCGCAAACGAGTTCAAAAGCAGGGCGAACGCCACCAGCACAAAAAGTACTGGCACGACAGGATACGCCACTACCCGGTACGGCCGGATCATGTCAGGTCGCTTTTGTCGCAAGACAAAGACGGAAACAGCCGTCAGGAGGTAGAGAATCCAACTTCCGAAAATTACGAAGTTATAAAGATCGTCGTACCACCCGCTGAGAACGACCACACAGGACCATACGCACAGCATCACGATGGAGTTTCCCGGCGTGTTGTAAGCAGGGTGTACAACGGCCGCTGCTTTGAAGAACAAGCCGTCTCGCGCAATCGCGTAAGGAACTCTCGAACCGGAAAGAATGGATCCGTTCAAAGCAGCAAAGATGGAAATCAAAACCGCAACCGTGACTGCTTTTCCCGCGAGCGGACCATGGATATGCGACATCACGTCGGCAGCTAGTCGCTTACTTCCGGCGACCTCCTCCGGTCCTAACACAAAGAAGTAGGCCAAGTTGATCAAAAGATAAGTAGCGATGACGGCCATTAGGCCGAAGATCAGCGATCTTGGCAAGTTCCGCTGCGGATTTTGGATCTAAGAGGAAACCATGCTGACGTTGTTCCATCCGTCGTATGCCCATAGAGCGCTGACCATTGCCAGGAAAAAGCCGCTTATTCCGCCGAGCGCGGGAATGGACCTGTGGAAATGGGAGAAATCTCCCTGCCCGGAAAACAAGCCCACGGCGATGACGGCGGCTATCAGCAGCATCTTGACAATCGTCACCACGACTTGTACTTTGCCGCCCGCCTGCACGCCGACATAATTAACGGCCCCAAGCAGGAGGATAAGCGCGATTGCCACAAGCTGGCCGTAGCGGAACTCGAGCGGACTTCCGCCGGGTCCGATGTGAAGTGGAACAACAACGAGTGGCCTGCCCAACACCGGATAAAAAACAATCAAGTATGTGTAAAAGCCGGCGGCCAGCGTAGCAATGGATCCGCTTTTGGCGACCCAAAATTGAGTCCAGCCGTACAAATACCCCCAAAATGGACCGTATGCAGCGCGCAAATATACGTATTCTCCGCCGGCTTCCGGCATGGCAGCCGCGAGTTCGGCATACGTCAGGGCTCCGAAAAGGCTCAAAAGTCCGGCCACGATCCAGACTGCAAATAGATTGTGGACCGAACCGACATATTGAATCATTCGGGAGGGAACCAGGAAAACGCCGCTGCCGATGACGGTACCGACCACGATGGAGACGGCGCTCCATGGCCCGAGGACACGCCGGAGAGAGGGCCCGGAGTGAGCGCTGACAGGCTCGTTAATCTGCGAGCTGATTGGATTCATTTTCATTAAGGACGAAACTCGCGAGGTAACCAACCGCCAATGTGGCGGAAGAGCCGAGGAGCACGTACCAGGTGTACGCCACCCTGGTTCGAAGAAGCAGTGTGACGATGAAGCCGGCAGCCATCCCGATAATCGCAGACCACTGGCCCGGACGCCTGGTCAGCACGCCTAATAGGAATACGCCGAGCAGAGCGCCGTACAGTACGGACGCGATGGAGAGCCCAGCTTCGAGAACGCTTCCCCAGTGTCGCGCCATCAAACCGACACCGAACAGCACGACGCCCCAGACAACGGTTGCATAGCGAGCAAACCGCAAGTATTCGGCTTCGGTGTGGTCAGGACGGAGGGGTTTCAGGAAATCCATGACGCTGGTGGAGGCAAGAGCATTGAGAGCCGCGCTGAGATTCGACATGGCGGCGGCGAGGATGGCCGCCATCAGCAGGCCTGCGACCCCGGGTGGAAGATTCGACCATATGAACTCGGGATAGGTTCTCTCCGGAATAGCGGGCGCGGGTCTCCCGGTATCGTGATAGTAGACGAAGAGCAGGACTCCGATCGTGAGAAACAGGGCGAACTGGAAGAAAATGAGAGCCCAGCTGGAGAACAAGGCGCGGCGGCTTTCGGCCTCGTTCTTTGCCGATAGCAGCCGCTGGACGAGCAACTGCTCCGTGCCGTGGCTGGCCATGGTCAGAAAGCACCCGCCGAGCAGTCCGCCCCAAAAGCTGTAGGTACGGCGGAAAAAGGCGAGCGTCGGGGAAAAGCGGAAATCGAAGAGCTGAAATTTGTGGGATGCTTCGGCAACGGCCACCACGTGAGGCCAGCCGCCGGGAATGAGGTGCAGGATGGCGAAAAAGCTGATGAGCGCGCCCGCAACATATAAGACCATCTGCACCACGTCCGTCCAGATCACGGCAGTCATGCCGCCTTCGAACGTATAGAACAGGGTGAGGCACACGATGAGGGCGATGGAGGCCAGTTCTCCGGTCTGGAGAATGATGGAGATCACGATGGAGACTGCGAAAACGCGGACGCCTTCGGCAAGCGCCCGGAGCACCAGAAAGGTGCCGGCCGTAAACTTGCGGACGCGCGGTCCGAAACGCCGCTGCATCAATTCGTAGGCGGTGAACATTTCTCCGCGAAAGTAGCGGGGCAGGAAGAGGATCGAGATCACGATCCGGCCGAGCAGATACCCGAAGATCAATTGGAGAAACGTGAAATTGCCGCTGAAGGCGATCGCAGGGGTGCCGATGACCGTGAGCGTGCTGGTTTCGGCGGAGACGATGGAGAACGCGATCGCCCACCAGGGCGCTCCGCGTCCGCCGAGGAAATAGT
Organism: Bryobacterales bacterium; assembly: GCA_025462985.1. Lineage (GTDB taxonomy): Bacteria > Acidobacteriota > Terriglobia > Bryobacterales > Bryobacteraceae > Bog-105. The sequence goes on from JAOAPP010000532.1 coordinate 4,718, forward strand.
CTTTAAGGGTCTTCTGGCTTTCTCTGAATCGTGCGCCGAACCATGTGATAAGGATGAGGTAGCCGGCGATAACCGCCAGGTCTGTAAGGCGCATGAAACCGTGGATAATAGCACGGCGTCTTGGTTTCCGTGTGTAGCTACAATGACGCTCAGGGAACTACTTTTAGCCGTTCAGCATCTAATGCGATAGATTGGTTGCGGATTGCAGACGCTGTTCGTTATACTCCGGCTTTAAATTCAAGGGAACTTGGAAGCCTGACCTGCAGCCCGTAGCTTTCGTAGCCTGAATGACTGCGGAAGTTCGCATACCAAACAGATTGACGTGGAATTCCCCCCAGGGAGGTTGTCGTGGAGTTTTGCTTTTTGAGAGCGCGTAAGCCATTGATGGCGACGAGCGCAGCCCTCGTCCTTTTATTGGCGGGGCCTACCAGCTTGCCCTTGGCCGGGGCACAGGCTGCACCGGCCCAACAGCCTGCAGCAGGCGGTCAGCAGCCCGCAGCAGGCGGTCAGGCCGCACCGGCGAAGAATTATAAGGATCGCGGCGAGTACGACCTGTACAATCAGGCCGTTCAGCAGAGTAAGGATCCGAAAACGCAGTTGCAGACCTTGCAAACCTGGCAGGATAAGTATCCGCAGACCGACTTCGGAACAGAACGATTGCAACTGTTCATCAACGCGCTCCGTCAGCTTGCTCCGAACGATCCGGCGGCCGCAAAGACACTGATCGACAAGTGCATTGCAGTGCTGAAAGTCGACCCCAAGAACTTTCAGGGGAACTACTTCCTAGCGTTGTGGGGACCGAGAGTGGGCGGGACGAGCCCTTCACCCGACCTCCTGAGCCAGGTCGATACAGCTTCGCACGGGGTCTTGGATAACCTGCCGCCGAAGCCGGCCAATATGTCCGATGCCGATTGGGACAAGGCGAAGGGCGCCATTCAGGCCATTGCTCACAATGCACTGGCATGGGAAGCGGTTCAGAAGAAAGATAACGCAACGGCGGAGAACGAGGACAAGGCCAGTCTTCAGGCGGATCCAACCCAGGCCAATGTGTCGGCCGGCTACGGAAGGATGCTGATCGACGATAAGGACGACAAGAAGATTCCGCAAGCGCTGTTTGAGTATGCGCGTGCTTCCCAGTACGACGGAACGGGCGCACTTCCAGCCGACCAGCGTCAGAAACTGGCTGACTACGTGAAGACCCAGTACACGAACTTCCACGGAAATACAGAGGGTCTGGACCAATTGATGGCCCAGGCGAAGACTTCGCCGTTGCCGCCGGATGGATTTGCGATCCAGAGCGCTAACGACTTGGCAAAGGGCCAAGCCGACGTTCTCAATCAGCGGATTCAAAGCGATCCGGCGTTCAAGATCTGGTACGCCATCAAGCAGAACCTCCAGGATAAGGGCGCTGCGTTCTTCACCAGCGACGTGAAGGATGTCGAGGTTCCTGGCGGTGCAGAAGGGGTCAAGAACTTCTCGGGAACGGTGATTTCGCTCGATCCGGCCGACCGGCCGACCAAGGTTGTCCTGGGCGTCGAGGATCCCACCAAGCCGGATGCCACGCTCGAGTTCTCGCAGCCACTTCCGGCTGACGCGCTCAACGTCGTGAAGGTAGGACAGAAGATTGAGTTCTCGGGGATCGCCGACAGCTTCACCAAAGATCCTTACATGCTCACCTTCAAGGATCCGACTATCCCGGGCGTCAAGACGACCACGCCGGCCCGCACGGGCCGCAAGCGCCGATAACGAGCAGCACGTAAGCGCGAAAGGCCCCGCAGATCTCTCCGATCCGCGGGGCCTTTTCTTTTCTCTACCGACAGCCGTTTACATTTTGTAGCGGCCGAGATCATCCTCGTTCAGATTTTCAAGCCACTTGCGCAGTTCTTCGTTGTTCACCTTTTCTGAAACGCTGTTGGAATCCTTCGAAACCTTCAGAACCCGTTCTTCCACGTAGATCGGACAATCATGCCGTAACGCAAGCGCGAGAGCATCACTGGGGCGGGAGTCGACACTGATCGACTGTCCATTTCGCTCCAGCCAGATCAATGCGTAGAAGGTGTCGTCCTTCAACTCACTGACAACGACTTTCGTGATCGAAGCTTCGAGCCCCATCAACAGCACTTTGATCAGGTCGTGCGTCATAGGCCGGGGCGTCGTCACCTTCTCGATCTCCAGGGCGATTGCGTTCGCCTCGTAGATGCCGACCCAGATGGGCAGTACGGAGTCTCCGGACATGTCCTTCAAAACAACGATGGGCATGTTGCTCATCGGGTCCATCATGAGCCCGCGGATTTTCATCTCAATTTCCATATTGCCTCCGTAAATCCACTATTGCACGTAACCGGTAAAGTGCTCGCCGGCCAGACTGTTCGGGCCCGCGCGAGTGACCAGGACGTCCAGATAGCTGCCAATGAGTGTTCTCCCCTCCTCCGGAGCGAGCAGCAACGGATGGTGGAAGTTCAGCATTTTGTTCTGCGACGTTCGGCCGATCCACTGGCCGGTGGCGCGATTGAAACCCTCCACATGCACCTGTTCCGTTCGCCCGACATAGGCTGAGTTGCGGCGAATCTGGAGCGCGCGCTGTCGTTCCTGCAGGACCATGAAGCGTCGCGTCTTCTCCTCCTCAGGGATGTGATCTTCGTACTGCAGCGCAGAAGTGTTCGGCCGCTTCGAATACTTGAAGATGAACATGGCGTCGTAGCCGATCTCTTCCACCATCTTCACTGTTTCGTTGAAGTCTTCTTCTGTCTCGCCAGGGAATCCAACGATGATGTCGGTGGTGATGGCGATCTCCCGCCGGGCATTCTTCATCCACTCGATACGACGCATATAATCGTCCCGCGAATACAACCGCTGCATACGAGCCAGAACTTTTGTGGACCCAGACTGGACCGGCAGATGGACGTGATTGCAAAGCGCCTCGCTCTCGTCGATCGCGTCGATGATTCCTTTGACGAAATCACGTGGATGAGACGTGGTGAAGCGCACCCGGCGGATGCCTTCCGTTTCACCCGTCTTCCGCAGGAGTTGCGCAAAGTCCCAGCCAACGGGAGAAGGATCCCGATAGCTGTTGACGTTCTGCCCGAGCAACTGCACCTCGGTGTACCCCGCATTGGCAAGGGTTCGGGTTTCCTGGAGGACGCTCTCGCTAGTTCGACTACGCTCCGGCCCACGCGTAAAGGGGACCACGCAGTACGCACAGGCTTTGTCGCAGCCCTCGATGATCGTGATGTAAGCGCGATGCGGGTTGTCACGCCGGGCGAAGGGAGTGTCGAACGTTTCGTCCGTGTCCAGGCTCAGGCCGGTGACGCGGCGGTTTCCCGCTTCCAACTGCACCAGCATTTCCGGAAGTTTCGTATAGCTGGCGGACCCGGCAACCAGGCTGACGTGCGGAGCCCGCTCGAAGATCGCCTCGCCTTCCTGTTGGGCCACACAGCCGAGCACGCCAAATACCTTGCCTTTGCCTGCCTCGCGCTTGAATTGCTGGAGCCGGTAGAAGACTTTCTGCTCCGCCTTGTCGCGGATGCTGCAGGTGTTGTAGAGAATCAGTTCGGCCTGTTCCGGCTCGGCTACTTGCGAGTAGCCCTGCTGCAGCAGAGTTCCGACCACCTTCTCGGAATCGTGAGCGTTCATTTGACAGCCGAACGTCTCAATGTAAAACTTCTTCATTTTGTTGGTTAGAAACTTATTAGCCGTGCAGCAGGCGCATCACCCAGCCGATACCGAACAGCGCTACGACAAAGCAGCCGAAGCAGTATGCGCCATAGCGGATGCGCTCGCGATCGGTCTGCTTTGTGACAATTCCAAGGATCACGCTGCTGAAAAGCGCGAACAGAATGGACATCCAGAAATGATTGAGATTCAGTGACATGTTTGCTTAGTCCTTCTGTCGTGTGGCGATTTCGTAAGCATCCACCATCGCCAATATATTCAGCAGCCCGGCGGCAACGATTAACTTGGAGCCGTAGTCGGCAGTGTGCCCCGCCCGGTCCGGCGGCGCGTAGCCCATCCACACCGCGACGAAGTATAGAAGGCCCGAGGCCATATCGCCCAGATGACCGCCCCACTCTATGAGCCGCGACAGCACATCCCCGGCTCCCCCGACCTCAAAAAGCGGTCCGCGCATGAGAAGGCCGACGGCGAAACACAGCAGCACGGTCGCGAAGATGACGGCTCCCCGGACGCGGCGTCCTAATAGAAGGTGTCCCGCACCGGGAACCAGCCAGGCGACAAGCACGGTAACCCAAGGCGAGCGCAGCGGCGGGGCAGCAGCCACCGTCTCAGTCGTAGTTGCAGGCATTCCCTTGATTTTAGCTGGATCGCGTCTGCATCGCCCCGCTTAGAATGGACGCTTGCCATTTTCGGTGGTTCTTTTGGCCGTTGTTCTTTCGCTTCATTGGCAGGCAGAACGGAGCGATACGCTCGCAAGTCTGCGCGGTATCCACTCCTTGTCGGAAAGTGCAGCATGGGCGAGCGGCACCCGAGGCACCGTCCTGCTGCGTGATGGCGGACCGTGGAAAGCATGTGTGAGTCCAGCGGATTCGCGAGAGCTCGACTTTCGCGGAGTCTGGGGCTGGGATAGTCTACACGCAATTGTCATGTCGAGCGGTCCTGGGACGGCATCGCGCCTTTACCGCACCGAAGATGGCTGCCGCAGTTGGAACGTCGTGGCTCGCAACCAAGATGAGGACGGGTTCTGGGATGCGTTTGTGTTCGCCGATGCTAACGATGGCTTCTTGCTTGGCGACCCGGTAATGGGCCGATTCGTGGTGATGGATACGCACGATGGCGGCATGACCTGGAGTCGCGATGAGAGCGCGGCGCTTCGTTCCGACCATTCGGGGGAGGGGGCGTTCGCGGCTAGCAACTCGTCGCTGGCTGTGACTCCTGATGGACAAGACATTTTCTTCGGAACAGGAGGAAGAGCGGGAGCGCGCATTTTTCACCGGCGTCAGGGCGTCTGGACATGGAGCCGTGTCCGGCTTGGGGCGAAAGTGGAATCAGCGGGAGTGTTCTCGATTGCATTGCGCGATTCGGTGCACGGGGTCGCTGTGGGCGGCGACTTCAAGACTCCGGGATCGGGTTCTGCCACGGCGGTTTGGACGGCCGATGCCGGGGCAAGCTGGCATCCGGCCCGGACGGAACCCGGCGGATACCGCTCGTCCGTTTCCTGGGACGCCGAACTGCGCGCGTGGGTCACTGTGGGGCCAAATGGAACCGACATTTCACGAGACGATGGTTCTACCTGGCAGTCCGTCGACAAAGGAAATTGGAATGCATCCAGTCTGCCGTGGGTGTGTGGCCCGAATGGCCGACTGGCGAAACTGACCGGCGCGCCCTAAGGGACATATCCAGATCCCCGCAGCACCTTGCCCGGAAGCGCCTTTGTCATCTTCCCTTCTTCGATCACGGGCGTGCCGTTCACCAGTACGTACTGCATGCCGACCGAAAGCTGATTAGGCTTCTCGAAATCCGCGACATCCCGGATGGCGGACGGATCAAAGATGACAACGTCCGCCCACATTCCCCTCTTCAATACTCCCCGGTCAGTGAACCGCATGCGCTGCGCCGGAAGGGCACTGAATTTCCGGATTGCGTCTTCGAGGCTGAGCTTGTGCTCCTCGCGGACATACTTTCGCAGAATGCGCGGAAACGTTCCGTAGGCGCGCGGATGAGGATGCTCCTGCCCGAGGATTCCTTCCGGCGACGT
>JAOAPP010000559.1 GCA_025462985.1 Bryobacterales bacterium
ATGCCGGAATCAACGTTCCGCTTTTGGTTGGGGGCGCGGCGCTTTCCGAGAAGTTCACCAAGACCAAAATCGGGCCGAGTTACTCCGCGCCTACTTTCTATGCCAAGGACGCCATGACTGGTCTGCGCCTGATGAACGACATCACGGACCGGGAGCTACGTAATGAGGTTCTCTCGCGCGCTATCTTCCGGCACCTTCCGGCCGAAGCCGCTCCTGCTGAACCCGTCATCATTCCTTCCGGCGAGAACCGCAGCCCGAAGGTGCGGACGGACGTTGAGATCCCGCCCGCGCCGTACTCGGATCGCAAGGTTCGAACTATTCCGCACATTACTGAGGTCTGGAGCTACATCAATCCGTTCATGCTCTACGGCCGACATCTCGGCTTCAAAGGCAACTTTGAGAAGCGTCTGGCTGAGCGGGATCCCAAAGCTCTCGAACTCTTCCATAATGTGGAAGAAATCAAACGCGCAGCCGCGACTTTTATGAAGGTACGCGCCGTTTGGGAGTTCTTCGAGGTGGAACGAGCGGGGAACAACCTGCACTTGTTCAGGCCGGGATCGAACTCTCCCGTCGAAACTTTCCGATTCGGGCGTCAGGCCAAGTCCGACGGCCTCTGTCTGAGCGACTACGCGCTCGAACCGCAAAACGGGCGTCGCGACAATATCGCACTGTTCGTGGTCACATCCGGAGAGGGCGTGGTGCGACACTCTGAAGAAGCCAAGGCCAAAGGCGAGTTCTTCAAAGCGCACGCTCTCCAGGCTCTTGGAATTGAAACTGCGGAGGCCTGCGCAGAGTGGCTGCACCGCCGCATTCGCGAGGACTGGGGATTTCCGGACCCTCCCAGCATGACGATGCAGGAGCGCTTCACCTCGCGCTACCGAGGGAAGCGGTACAGCTTCGGTTATCCTGCCTGTCCGAATCTCGAAGATCAGGCAAAACTTTGGCGCTTCCTGCAGCCCGAAGATATCGGCGTCCAGCTCACGGAAGGATTCATGATGGATCCCGAAGCCAGCGTCTCCGCCTTAGTTTTCCACCATCCGGACTGCGTCTACTTCAGCGCAGCCGAAGAAACCGAACCGGCTCTCGTATAGGCTGGGCTCTGATCGACTGCACCTGAGCCGGTTCCCGGGCCACCTGTTTGCCGGCAGAAGACCATTGCGATCTTCTCAGTCTTCGCCAACATCAAGTTGGAAGAACCAGCCCGCAGAGCGATTGTTCTCACAGGCTCATAATCTCGCGCGTGAGACGATGTATGTTCCAATGCGCCACTTCATGTTCCTCGGGCTTCTCTGCTTATGCTGTCCGAACCTTCTCCAGGCGCAAAGCTCCGCCGAGCTCGACGCAAAAATCGAATCCGCCCTGAGAGAGACCGGCACGCCGAGCGTTTCTGTCGCCGTTGTGCAAAACGGCTCTCTGGCCTATGCGAAGGCGTTTGGCTTTGCTGATATCGCAGGCCACCGTCAGGCTGAAACCACCACTCGTTACGCAGTTGGCTCCATCAGCAAGCAGTTCACGGCCGCCGCCATTCTGCTCGCGCAGGAAGCAGGCAAACTCTCGCTGGACGATACAGTGGCCAAATACTTCCCGGATCTCACCCGCGCCAGTGAGATCACAATTCGGCAACTCCTGTCTCACACCTCCGGCTACGAGGATTACGCGCCTCAGGATTACATCATTCCCGAATGGAGGCAGCCCACCACGCCGCAATCGATTCTGGACCGTTGGGCGAAAAAGCCCTTGAACTTCGACCCGGGCACGCGCTGGCAATACAGCAATACCAACTACGTCGTCGCGGGCGAAATCTTCGAGAAAGCCACTGGTCAAAAGCTTGTTCCTTTTCTCCGCCAGCGCATCTTCGATCCTCTGGAAATGAGGACGCCCGGCGATTGTGAAGACCACTTTGCCGGGGACGCCTCCCGCTACACTCGCTTCGCCTTGGGACCGCCGCGCCCCGTTGCTGGCGAAGGTCCGGGCTGGTACTTCGCTGCTGGCGAACTCTGTATGACTGCAACTGACCTCTCCCGCTGGGACGTCGCTTTCCTGCAGAAGAGGATTCTTTCTGCCAAGTCGTATGAGGAATTCACCCGCGAAGTGAAACTCAAAGATGGCAAGGGTACACATTATGCGCTCGGCCTTACAGTCTCTGAGGAAGGGGGAACGCCTGTCATCTCCCACAGCGGAGAAGTGTCCGGCTTTCTCGCCGTCAACACGGTGTTCCCAACGAAGAACGCTGCCGTAGTCGTTCTGTCGAATCAAGACGGCGTTAATCTGATCGGCCCGCTCTCTCAGGCCATTGCTGCCTCAGTCGTTCAGCCTGCCGATCCCGCTAACGCTGCCACTGACAAGCAGGTCCAAGCCATTCTCGGCTCCCTCGCGCAGGGCCACATCAATCGGTCACTGTTTACGCCGGATGCTAATGCCTACTTCACCGAACAGGCTCTGGCCGACTTCAGAACATCCCTTGCCCCGCTTGGAAATCTGCTGACTGTCACACTGCGCAACAGGCAGCTTCGGGGCGGAATGACGCATTTGACTTACCGCGCCGCATTCGAGAAGAAAACAGTGTCGTTGAATATCTACATTACGCCCGATGGCAAGTTCGAGCAGTTTCTTTTAGAAGAAGTGCTTCCCTGAGGTCCTACCAGCGCTGATGTACCAGTGGCGCGATGCTCTCGCGATAAATCGCTTCCACCGCGTGCATAGTTTCTTCGGACAGCTTCGGAAGGCCTGACGCGCGGCAGTTGTCTGCCACTTGCTCCGGGCGCTTTCCTCCCGGAATTGCGCAGGTCACTGCATCAAACATCAGAATCCAGCGCAAGGCAAAGCTCGCCATGCTCATGCCTGCCGGAAGGATGTGGCGGATCTCCTCCACTGCTTCCAGCGCTGTTTCGTAATCCACTCCCGAAAATGTCTCGCCTTGATCGAACGCCTCCCCTTGACGATTGAAGTTCCGGTGATCTCCCGCCGAAAACTGCGAATCGCGTTTGAATTTCCCGGTGAGCAAGCCGCTGGCCAGCGGAACCCGCGCCAGCACTCCCACCTGCTTCTCGAGCGTCTGGGGGAACAGCAATGCGGCCGGCCGCATACGGAAGCAGTTGAAGATGATGTGCACTGTCTGCACGTTCGGATATTCGATCGCTTTCAGGC
>JAOAPP010000579.1 GCA_025462985.1 Bryobacterales bacterium
AAAGCCGACTGCTCGCCTGCAGCATCCTTTCTGGATTTACATGATTGTTCAGGATTAGAGTACGAGAGTACAGGAGTTAGGAATCTCCGGAGTTAGGAATCTCAAAAGGCATAGCAAAACAGGCTAACGCCTTTAAGCAAACAGGACAAGAACACGCCTACGGCGAAAACCCATGCACTACGGCCTGTCGGTCTGCGGCATGAAAACCCGGCCTGCTCGCAAGTCCCTGCGCTACGCTCCGGGAAGTTGGTCGCCAGGCGAGTACCTGGTGGAGAGGGCGCGGCCACCTTCCCTCCGCTGGCGCTCCAGGAAGTCCGTCCGACAACCGGCTCCGGCCACCACCTGGTGCGCATGCGGTCCCCTGCACGGGGCCTAGGCATACCGCATCCTGATCGACACTCCGCTTACCCATCAACTTGAGCCGGAAGGCAGGTCCTGTGTCGCCTGAGCTTCAGCGCATATCAATCGTGAATAGCTCAACCTACTGGCAGACTGTCACCGCGGCGGCATCCTCTTAAAAATTTACGGAACCAAGCCCTCGGCCCCTTTCGCCGCGGCAAAGAAATTGGGCGTCCGCAGCAACATCGAAGAGTGTACCTCTATGCGCTACGACGTCCTGGGCGAGTTCGCGCAGCTTGTGGCAGACGGAAAGTTACGGTGCCGATCGCCCGCAGGTTCCCGATGGAAGACCGGATCCAATCGTCTAGTCCGATCTTTGGGGAAGGCAACTGGGAAGGCGTGCATGTTTACGTTATGGGCAGTTACTAGCACAGATTAGCGATGAAACGTCCCCACAAGGTCGGCCTCCGCCCGCTAATCTCCGCGTTGCACATCATCGTGGACCTAGTTGTAGTCACCGGCGCACCTGTGAGCTGTGGCATTATCGACAGGACGCCCGCCATGAAACGAGTCCTCATCCTCGCTTTGCAAACCGCCGCCCTATGCGCCGCTGCCGAACTGCCCACAGCCAAACCCGAGTCCGTCGGCTTCTCAAGCGACCGACTCCAAAACCTGCATTCGCTCATCCAGAACGAAATCGATCAAAAGCAGCTCGCCGGAGCCGTCACCATCCTCGCCCGCCACGGCAAGGTAATCGATTACCGCACTTACGGCCAGCGCGACATGGAAAAGAGTGTACCAATGACTAAGGACACTATCTTCCGCGCGTACTCCATGACCAAGCCCCTCACCGGCGTCGCCATGATGATCCTCTATGAACAAGGCAAATGGCTTCCCTGGCATCCCATCTCGGATTACATCCCTGAATTTGCCCATCTCAAGGTCTTCAACGGTTTCGATGGGTCGGGCAAAATGATCCTGATCGATCCCGAACACCCACCGACCATTGGAGAAGTCATGTCTCACTCCGCGGGTTTCTCTTACGGCTTCACGCAATCACCGGTGGATGCCCTGTACCACGAGAAAAGGGTTCTGCAATCGGCCAACCTGCACGAGATGATCGAGAAGCTCGCCACCATTCCGCTGAACTATCAACCCGGGAGCTGATGGCAGTACAGTATCGGCATGGACATAGAGGGCTACATGGTTGAGAAGCTCTCCGGCCAGACTCTGCCTGATTTCATGCGCGACCACATCTTTGATCCGCTCGGAATGAAGGACACGGGCTTCTTTGTGCCCCAGGAGAAACGTGCCCGTTTCGCCGTGAACTACGGGGCGAAACCGGACGGCCATCTCGAACCCGTCAATCCCGGCGCAAGCACGCCCACAGATTACAGCGAGCAGCCCGCTATGCCCTCAGGGGGCGGCGGATCGGTAACAACCGCCGAAGACTATTACCATTTCGCGCAGATGCTCGCCAACGGCGGCGAACTAGCGGGCAAACGCATTCTTTCGCCAGAAACCGTCAAGCTCATGACGTCCAATCACCTTCCGCCCTCCTTGCTCACCGGGCAATTCGCCGGCGGTCAGCACGTGATGCGACGCGGTTTCGGCTACGGGTTCAATGTAGCGGTGATGTTCGATCCGCCGGAAGCCGAAATGTCTGACGGCAAGGGCACATTTCTCTGGGACGGTGCCGCCGGAACTTGGTTCTGGGTCGATCCAACCAACGACGTGGTCTTCGTCTCAATGATCCAGCGGATGACTTCGCCCGACAACCATTCGATCGAATACAGAAGCCACGCAGCCGTGTACAGCGCGCTCATCGATCCGTCGAAATAGTCGAACACCTTCACCCTGGGTCAAAGCGAGCTAGACCAGCTTTCGGGATCGCGCCGAAGGCGAGCAGACGGCGAATCGCAAACTTTCACGATAAATTCGCGCGTGTGCTGCGGCATCTCGGCCATTCCACGAGTGAATGCTACGCTTGAGCTGCGTACTCACAGTGCAAGGCCATCTGCACGTTTGAGGGATGTGTAAGTTTCGAGTAGTTCGTTCTTGTATTTGTCGGCATTGAGTGTGGCGGCTCGGCGCAGCGGAAAGAGACCGACTAACAGATGGTCCGGCCATAACTTTCTTACGTTTGCGTGAAGCTTTGTAGGATAACAATGCTTTGCGACGGACTTCGCCACCGCTACTGTTGGCGGGTCCGGACAGCGGGGGATAGAGAACGAAGAATCAGATAGCCTGTGCCTACTCAGCCGCCCTGAAGGTCAGGCTCGAGCCCGATGCGATCGTTGACCGCATTCCGCAATCGCTGTTTGCAGCCCAGGTAGCGTTCCGTTGTCTGTACGCTGACGTGCCCGAGGAGGAACTGTATCTGCTCGAGTTCTCCTCCTGCCTGATGGCAAAGTCGCGCGCATGTCCGCCGAAGATCGTGCGGTGCGACACCTGCCAGTCCGCACTGTCCGCATGCCTGCTTGACCACGCCCCAGATGACCTTAGGGCTG
>JAOAPP010000605.1 GCA_025462985.1 Bryobacterales bacterium
AAAAAGCCTGCAAATAAGACTACATGGCTCCAACTAGGTATTTAATATTAATTAAATATTCACCGTCCATTTATAGGAAAATTTAATTTCGGCATGCTAAAATCGGTGCTCGAGCAATGTAATACCAGACGGGCTGGGTGGCTTCATGGTTGGCAGCAGGCACTTAGCTGAAAGGACGCAGGATGAGTGAGTGCGGGCGTGATTCATTTCCTTTGACTACCGCGCAACGTGGTTTATGGTTCAGCCAGAAGATTACCCCGGGCGCGAACATGAATATCGCGGAAGCGGTTGAAATCCGTGGCGTGATCGAGCGGGACACCTTTCAGCGGGCCTTGCGCCAACTGGTTGCCGAGGCTGAACAGTTGCGTGTGCAAGTGATTGAGGTGGACGCGCTGCCGAGACAGATTGTGTGCGCTACGTACACGGCTGAATTCCCGTACCTTGACATGACCCGCGAACCCGACCCACGTGCGGCGATAGAGGCGTGGATGGTGGAGGAGTTAGCGCGGCCGGTGGATCTGGCTCGTGATCCGCTGTGGGTTTCTGCTTTGTTGAAAGCGGGGGAGGATCACTATTTCTGGTATCACCGCGCTCATCACATCGTTTGTGACGGTTATGGGGGCGGCATGGTGGCGCGGCGTCTGGCCGACCTGTATACAGCGTTTGCGGAGGGCCGGGTACCAGCGGCAAACCAGTTCTGTACGGTCGCGGAGGCGGTGGCAGCGGAAAAGAGGTATCGCGACTCGCGCCACTTTCAGCGCGATCGCGACTATTGGCATCAACGACTGGCCCAGATGCCCGAGGCGGTGACATTGTCGCGCAATCCTCGCCGGAATGGCCTCAGCAGCAAACTGCTGCGCAGCACTGGTAATCTACCGGCTGACACTGCCCGGGAGCTCGCGACGCTTGCCAAGAGCTTTGGCGTCAGCGTGCCGCAGGTACTGATCGGTCTTCTCGCCGCATATTATCAGCGCGCGACCGGGGCAAGTGACCTAGTTTTCGGCATGCCGGTATCCGGGCGCCTCAGTATCGCGCTGCGCAGTTCGGTTGGCGTGTGCGCCAATATGGTGCCGATTCGCGTTCTGTTTACACCGGAAATGACGGCGGCCGAGTTGTTCGCGCAAGTGTCACGACTGGTCATGCAATCACTGCGTCATCAGCAGTACCGGTATGAGGACCTGCGGCGCGATCTTGGCCTGGTTGGTCAGGATCAGAACATCGCGTGGCTCGGGATAAATATTGAACCATTCGATTACCGGCTCAGTTTTGCCGGGGCGGCGACGATTCTGCACAACCTGTCGAACAGCTCAACCGAAGACTTGATGGTGTTTGTGTACGATCGCGGCACTGACGCGGGTTTGCGCTTCGATCTGGATGCCAATCCGTTGTTGTACACGAAGGCTGAACTCGACGAACACCGGCGCAGGTTGACGTACCTGATCGAACAGGTGCTGCGGAAGCCCGGCACACCACTGCAGCAGCTTGACATCATCGGCGACGAGGAGCGCCGGCGGTTGTTGTTCGAGTGGAACAACACTACGGCACCGGTGCCCGACGCCACGCTTCCGGGATTAGTAGCGCGGTGGGCGGCGGAGACACCGGAGGCACCGGCTGTGGTGTTTGGAGAGACGGTGGTGAGCTATAGCCAGTTGCACGAACGCAGTGTGCGTCACGCTGGTCAACTGGTTGCCAGAGGCGTTAAGCAGGGGGACATCGTTGCAGTGATGCTGCCGCGCAGCGAGCAACTGGTGGTTGCATTATTGGCGATTGCGCGAACTGGCGCCGCGTATCTGCCGTTGGATCTGGACAGTCCGCCTGAGCGCATGGCGCTGGTGCTGGATGAGGCCAAACCGGTGGTGATACTTGCGGAAGGGCAGATGCCTGCTGGCTTGGGGCACGGACGCTTCACGTTATTGGCGCCCGCAGATTTGGACGCTCCGCTGAACACAATAACCGAGGAACTAGACCTGAGCAGGCCGGAGCACCGTGCTTACGTGCTCTACACCTCCGGGTCAACCGGACGCCCGAAGGGTGTTGAGATCACCCACCGTAACCTGGGCAATTTTCTGCGAGGCATGCAGCTTCAGTTGAAGCCGTCGGCCCAGGACCGTTTTCTGGCTGTGACCACCGTGACCTTCGATATCGCCGGGCTGGAGTTGTTCCTGCCGTTGACGGCAGGGGCATGTGTGGTGATCGCCAGCGGCGAGGCAGTGCACAATCCGCCGTCGCTGATCGATCTGATTCGGCGCAGCGCAGTGACGCACATACAGGCGACGCCCTCGGTTTGGCGCATCTTGTTAGCCAGTTCCGAAACGAAGCTTGATGGTGTGCATGCCCTGGTTGGCGGGGAAGCGCTGAGCGCCGAGTTAGCCGCACGGCTGAAGGGAATGGCCGCCCGGGTCACACATTTCTACGGCCCCACGGAGACCACGATCTGGTCAACGGTGTTTGAGCTTGGGGCGACCGGCGGGGCGGCGCCACCGATTGGCCGTCCGATCCTCAACACACAAGTGTATGTGCTGGACGAAAATCGTCAGCTAGTCCCCACCGGCACTACGGGCGAGTTGTACATCGGCGGTGTGGGTGTGGCGAAAGGGTATTTAAACCAGCCGCAGCTCACCAAGGAACGCTTTGTGCCAGATCCCTTTGCGGACGACGGAAGCCGAATGTTTCGGACCGGCGACTTAGCCAGGTGGAGCGATGAAGGCCTGCTCGAGTTCATGGGACGCACGGACGATCAGGTAAAGATCAACGGCCATCGAATCGAACCAGGTGAGATCGAGAGCGTGTTGTCGCAGTATGCGACGATTGCGATGGCGGCGGTGAGGGCACATGGCGAGAGCGATGGGACGGCTTCGCTGGCAGGTTACCTAGTACCGCGGACGGGGGCCCACGCCGACATCGAGGCGGTGCGCACTTTCCTGGCTACGCGCCTGCCGAGCTACATGATCCCGTCCAGTTTCACGGTGCTCGACGCCATGCCGCTGACGCCGAACGGCAAGCTGGACCGCAAGGCTTTGCCGATACCGCAGCGGGTCCGCGGGAACGCCGATGCAGAGCCGGTCTCGCCAACAGAAAGAAGGGTGGCGAAGCTGTGGCAGCAGGTTCTCCGAGTGGAGCGGGTGGGGTTGAACGACAACTTTTTCGAATTGGGCGGCGACTCACTAAGCGCTGCTGAAATGGCGGCGATCTTTCCCACGTGGTTTGGGGTGGAGCTTCCGTTGGGGAGCCTTTTTGAAACGCCGACCGTAGGCGGCTTGGCGAGACGGGTTGACCGACTGACGAGCGAGCATGCAGATCCCCTGGACGTCCTGTTGCCGCTGCGGCATGTTAGGAAGACGGGGCAGCGGCCGCTGTTTTGCATTCATCCAGTCATAGGTTTCAGCATGGGATTCTCAAGCCTGCTGCGGCATTTGGACCCTACCATGCCGGTGTATGGCCTGCAATCGCGGGGCCTGCGCGGGGAGGTCAGTCTTCCAAACAGCATCGAGGAAATAGCCAGCGATTACTGGGAGCAGATCCGGCGTATTCAGCCGGAGGGGCCGTACCGGCTTGTCGGGCGCTCGATGGGTGGCCTTATCGCACACTGCATTGCGGAGCAGATGCAGGCAGGAGGCCATCGAGTGGAGTTGCTGGGAATGATCGACAGCCTGCTGTTCACGTCCGCAGACGCTAAACGTTTACCGACGGAGGCGGAGGAAGTGCGAGCGGCCCTGAATTTCCTGAACGTCGACCTGCCGCACGAAAGCATGCCACGGACGCTGATGCAGCTAAACGGCTTTCTCCTGAACGCCGATAATGTGCGTTCGATTCCCGCTGCCCAGGCAGCCGCCAAGCTGGTTAAGGTAATCGGGAAAGAAAATCCTGCCTTCCTGGAGCAGTTGTCTGCGGTGATGCTCAACAACGTGAGACTGGCGCGGCAGTTCATGCCGCGTAAAGTAGGGGTCGACGTGTTGTATTTCCATGCCACGGAGATGAGGGGCAACCTGGAGGGCATCGTTGACCGCCGTCCATCGGCCTGGTGGCCCTTTGTGGGCGGCGAGTTTGACGTGCATGAGCTGGCGTGCCATCACGAGGCGGTGCTGGATCCCATACCGGCAGCTCATATAGGCCGCATATTACAGCAGCGTCTTTCGGCGAGCGGCAGCGCCTGGGCTTCGGAGGTGGAGCAGAAAGCGTATAACGCTTATGCATAAGTTCGGAACACAAAACCCGGTGGTGATCTTTACGATCGGGACACAAGGTGATGTGCGTCCTTGCGTCGCTTTGGGCCAGGGTCTTCAGCGTGCCGGATACCGGGTGCGGATCGCCACTAGCGGAAACTTCGCCGAGATGGTGCGACAGGCCGGCCTCGAGTTTTTTCCGGTGACGGCTGACTTTCAAGCCATGCTGGAAGCCAACAATTCGATCGGCGACCAGGGACTAAACTTGCGCGAGATGGCCCGCATCTTTCGCGAGCGCTACACAGGCTGGGCAGCCAACTGGGTACAGGAAGGATTGGCTGCGAGCGACGGGGCAGGACTGCTGATCGGCGTCAGCAACAGCATTCTGCTGGCGAAGGCGCTTGCGGAAGCGCTTGGGATTCCGTTCGCGATTGCCCGTTTGCAGCCGCTGACGTTGTCGAGGATACTGCCGCCCATCATGTTTGGGTGCTCGCGGCGGAAGGTGTCGGGGGTGGTGAGCCTTGGCGCTCACTATCTGATTTTCAAATTGCTGTGGGATGTCATGCGTCCGGCGATCAACAACATCGTTCGACCGCAGCTTAAGTTGGGTCCGTATCCGTGGTACGGGCCGTATTTTCGGGATCTGCACCGATCGAAGGTGATCAACGGGTTCAGCGAACATGTGCTGCCGCGGCCGGAGGACTGGCCGGAGAACTCGCAAGTAACTGGCTATTGGTTTTTCGATCAACCGAAGTGGACTCCTTCAGAGGCGCTCAGTGAGTTTCTTGCGGCAGGGGATAAGCCGGTTTACATCGGGTTCGGCAGCATGGTGAGCGGCAATGCGGAGGCGTTCACGCAAACCGTGCTTGATGGAGTGAAGAAAAGCGGACAACGAGCGGTTCTGGCCACGGGCTGGGGCGCCTTGAATGGGAAAGAGGGTCCGCAAGACGAGCAGATCTTCTTTTTGGGGCATGCGCCGCATGACGGGCTATTTCCGCTCATGTCCGGCGCGGTGCATCACGGTGGCGCGGGGACGACTGCGGCGGCGGTGCGTGCGGGGATCCCTTCCACCATTGTGCCGTTCTTCGGAGATCAGCCATTTTGGGCGCATTGCCTTCACCGTAGGGGAGTTGCGCCGCATGCGCTGGAGCGGTAGGCTTTGACCCCCGATGCCCTGGCGTCTTCGCTGACGGCGATGCAAGAACCAGCGATGATTCGGGCGGCTGCCGCATTAGGGCATTCGGTCCG
>JAOAPP010000607.1 GCA_025462985.1 Bryobacterales bacterium
GCTGCGGCATCAACCTCTAATTGTGTGGCTGTTGTGCCTCCTCCTAATCCCCTGGTCCAGGGGCATTAGATCTCACGAGGATGGACAGACTAGCGTTACAGATGCTACAGTTTGCAACAGTTAGCGCTCCGCAGGGGGTTCGTAGCAGCTGACCTAAGTTCAAAATAAATGCCTGATACGATACCTTACAGTCGGGCCGACGCGGCGCTGTCTGTCGTCATCCCGGTGTACAACGAGCAAAAGACGCTGCGGCAAGTGGTAGAGAAAGTCCTTCAGCTTTCTTGCGTGCAGCAGATCGTTGTAGTGAACGATTGCTCATCGGACGGGACCGCGTCCATCGCGAACGAATTGGCTGCCGAATACCCGCTGGTAACAGTGGCTCATCGTGAGAAAAACGGCGGCAAGACCGAAGCCCTTAAGACCGGGTTCGGGCGTACCACCGGGTCAATCGTGATCGTGCAGGATGCCGATCTGGAGTACGATCCCGAAGAGATTCCGGCACTGATCACACCGATTGTAGAGGGGTATGCGGATGTGGTTTACGGCTCACGATTTCTGGTGCGGAAGGCAGCTCGGGTGCTTTACTTCTATCACTACATCGGGAACCGCGCGCTCACATTTCTTTCGAACATATTCACGAATATCAATCTCACGGACGTGGAGACAGGCTATAAGGTTTTCCGCGGCAGTATTATACGCGAGATGGTGATTACGTCCGGAGGCTTTGGGTTCGAGATCGAAGTAACCGCAAAGGTCGCAAAGCTGAAGTGCGCGATTTATGAAGCTCCGATAAGCTACTACGGCCGGACTTATGAAGAGGGCAAGAAGATTGGCTTCAAGGACGGCGTGGCCGCGCTGTGGTACATCCTAAAATACAACCTGTTTTGCAACCTGGAAGACAGCTACAGGAGGACGCCCATGCTGGCAGGCCAAGCTGCGTTCGGAGCCATGAAGGAGTCCTAAGTCGAAGTGAAGAACCGATTTGGTGCGCCCGGAGTGATTCGAACACCCGACCTTCTGGTTCGTAGCCAGACGCTCTATCCAACTGAGCTACGGGCGCAATGAGTAGCGCGGTAGAAGCATGCAATATGCCTTGCGGCGGCTCTTTTGCAGTATAGCAGGGCAGCTTCGATGGCTGCCGGCGCACAGGGTTGGAGATGACTTACGCCGGGTTTGACCTAACGCAGTTCCGTCCACTCGCTTTTGCGAGGTATAGCGCCTCGTCGGCGGCCCTGACGAAGACCTCGGGGCTGCTGTCGGAGCCATCCGACACGGTGACCCCAAAGCTGGCCGTTACGGTCAATTCTGCGCCCTCGATTATCATTTTCTCCCCGGCAAGCTTTTCCCTCATGCGCTCTGCCTGCTGGGTGGCCTGCTCGAGATCGCAGTTTGGCAGCACGACCAGAAACTCTTCACCTCCATACCGGCCGACAACGTCATACGGGCGCACATTTTGCTTTAACCGCAGGGCAGTTTCCCGCAGCACGGCGTCTCCCGCGAAATGGCCGAAGGTGTCGTTTATCGCCTTGAAGTGATCGATGTCAAGCAGAATTATGCCGACGGTCCGGCGATCGCGGTGGGAGCGGGCGATCTCATGGGCGAGCGCCTCAGTGATTGCCGATCGGTTCGGCAGCATTGTAAGCAAATCCTTGTTGGCGCGTTCCCGCAGTGCTTCCTGGGCTTTCAGCAGGTCCGCCTGGAGATCAACGATGCGTTTACCGGCCCGAAGCCGAACCTGCAGTTCATGTTCATCGAACGGCTTGGTGATATAGTCATCCGCGCCGGCATCCAGCCCCTCCACTGTTTCGATCTTGGTGTTCTTGGACGTAAGGAGAAGGATGTAGGTATAGGGCTCCCGGTTCGCCTCTCGAATACGACGGCAGACTTCCGGACCGGTCATGTGCGGCATGACCCAATCCAGAATGGCCATGCAAGGCCCGTTCGGCTGTGAGAGAATCTCATAGGCCTGCGCCCCGTCCTCAGCGACGACCACGTCGTAACCCCACCGTTTCAGGGTTCCGCGTAGAAGGATGCGGGACGTCGCGCTATCATCTGCTATCAAGATTGTCATTCTCAGCCAGGGGCTCCGAGTTCCTACCAGACTAATCGTCCGCAGACGGGCAGAGATTAGACCCTAAGCGAAAAATCGCCATGTTGGCGAAGGTTCATCGCAAAGTCCTAGAACTTAAGGCATTATGGATATCGCTTATCAGTGTGGGGTGGTTTGGTGGAGGCGTCAATCCTCCTCCGCGACGTGATGGGTAGCCGAAGCCGCACGGGACGGGCTCTTCAGAGGGCGGGGAGCGGTTCCTATATTATGGGGGTGCGGCTTTGTGTCGAACCCAGGCGTAAGGCTTTGGAGTACAGGCTAGAGGCTTTGAAGCGAAGGAGTTTGGAATGAATAATTCAGTACTCGTACCGATGGTGGTAGAGCAGACGTCGCGCGGTGAGCGCGCTTACGATATCTACTCTCGACTGCTCAAGGAAAACATCATCTTCCTGGGTACTCCGATTGACGATAATGTCGCGAACCTGATCATGGCCCAGATGCTTTTTCTGGCGGCCGAAGATCCGGAGCGGGATATTTCGTTGTATATCAACTCACCGGGCGGGTCCATCACGGCCGGGCTGGCGATCCTGGACACTATGCGGCTGATCGAACCGGACATCGTTACGTATTGCCTCGGACAGGCCGCGTCCATGGCTGCGGTCCTGCTTGCTTGCGGGGCTAAGGGCAAGCGCTACAGCCTTCCGCACTCCCGCATTCTCATTCACCAGCCATCCATGAGCGGTCTGGGCGGACAGGCTGCCGACATTGACATCTATGCCAGGGAGATCCTCCGAATGCGTCAAAGTCTCAACGAAATTCTGGCGGACGCTACCGGCCAGTCAGTGGACAAGATCGCCCGCGACGTTGATCGCGACTATATCCTCGAACCCGAAGCGGCACTCGAATACGGGTTGATCGACCGGGTGATTGAGTCGAGATCCCTGCAGCCCGTTGCAACGCGTTAGCAAAGCTTAATATTGGAGACGAGAGATCGCGAGAATGGAACCGCCACACTCCTCCAGGGAGTGACTGGCGGTTTCGTTTATAGACGCATTTAAGGGGGCGGTTACAATTGTCAATGGCTGGATGGGTAATAAGCACGACACT
>JAOAPP010000618.1 GCA_025462985.1 Bryobacterales bacterium
GGTGGTTTTGCTAATCTTGCTGGGCGCCCCCAGTGCGGCGATTGGCTACGACAAGATTTCGAAGACCAACACCTCGAAGCGGCGGGAACACCCGCTGTTTCGACAGGGCTGCATGATTACGACCTGATCCCCACAACGCCCGAGCGCTAGTCACAGCCACTGATATGGGCATTTACCCAGATGCTCGATCAGCAGCCGTTTCACTCGGACTTTGGGTCAAGTGCAATTATGAGGGGAGTCGTGAGCGCTGGCGCCTCCCAGCCATAGACAGATAGCCTGCGCCAAGCCGTTTCAAAACCATCCTCCGTTAGCCGCCTGGATGTTATACATGGAAGCTTTCGCCGCAGCCGCAACGGCCCTTCTCGTTTGGATTGGTAAAAGTGAACCCCGCGGTAAGGTGCTTCACCTCATAATCCATCACAGTGCCGATCAGGAACAGAGACGCCTTGCGGTCTACCAGTACAGTCAGGTCCTTGTCCTTCACGACCTCGTCTGAAGGTGCCGGTTCGGCGGTCCATGACATGTCATATGACATACCGGAACATCCTTTGGTTTTCACGGCAATGCGCAACAGCTTGCCCTGTTCGCTCTCTGCGTATAGCCCTCGCAGCCGCTCAGCGGCGGCATCCGTCAGGGTCATCAGCTGTGGCAGCGCACGGGCCTTGCTGGGGGCGGTAATTGTGGTCCTCATGGTTCAACCTATGTCGGGATCTATCAAAACATATTCAACTGCAGCCGAGCTTCTTCGGTCATGCGTGAAGGATCCCAAGGTGGATCCCATACCGTGTCGACTTGGCACGAGGTTACACCTCCAACTGACCGTATGGCGTTCCCCACCTGCTCGGGTAGTTCCTGCGCGCTAGGACAGCCAGGCGCAGTAAGCGTCATCTCGACCTTTACCGCTCCGTCGTCATTTATTTCCACGACGTAGATCAAACCCAATTCATAAATGTTCACGGGGATCTCAGGATCGTATACTGTAGCAATTGCCTCAATCAGAGCATCTTCGCTCGGAAGCACACTCGCCTTCCCGATTGCGGCTTCACCATCCGGCGTCCACACTTCATTCACTGCTTACCTCCTTCGAGCCGTCCAGCGCCGCTATCAGTGCGTGCCAGGCAAGCGTCGCGCACTTCACCCGGGACGGAAACTCGTGCACACCCGACAATGGTGCGAGAACTTTCATTGATTCAATAAGTTCGCTTTTGCAGCTTGGGCACGTGCCGGTGCGGGCCAAGGTGCAAAATGCCTCAAATAGCGCCTTGGTATCATCTTTGTTCCGGCCTTGGACCGTCTCCGCCAAGAGGTCAGCGGAGGCGACACTGATCGCACAGCCACGCGCTTCAAAACCGACGTTGCCGATCTTCTCGCCGCTCATTTTCACCCAAATTTGGATACGATCGCCGCACATTGGGTTGTCGCCCCGGGCGTTTCTGTCAAAAGACTCCAATCGCCGAGCATGACGGGGCCGACGCCCATGATCAAGGATAACCTCTTGGTACAGGTCGCGAAGATCGGCGAAATTATCCGCCTGCGTCATTGAAAAAATTCCCGTACTCGGACTAATCCATCAACGAGCGCGTCAACCTCCGCGTGGGTGGTGTAGATCCCGAAACTGGCTCGAGCGGTGCTGTCCAGGTTGAATCGATGCATCAGTGGCTCGGCGCAATGATGCCCGGCCCGGACGGCGATCCCCTGGCGATCCAATAGTGTCGCCACATCGTGGGCGTGTGCTTTGTCCACTATGAATGAGATCACCCCGCCTCGTTGCTGCGCATTTCCCAGAACCCGAATCCCATCCATCCCCGCCAGCCGAGACAAGGCGTGTTCCACCAGAGAGGCTTCATGCGCTTCCATGACGTCGTAGCCGATCGCTCGAACGTATCCGATTGCAGCCTTCAGGCCGATGCCCTCAAGGATTGCCGGCGTGCCCGCTTCAAATTTATGCGGAACGGCGGCCCACGTCGATTGTTCGTAAGTCACGGACGAGATCATGTCGCCACCGCCGAGGAACGGCGGCATTCGCTCCAGCAGGTCGCGCTTCCCCCATAAAACGCCGATGCCGGTTGGACCGTAAAGCTTGTGGCCGGTCCAGCAGTAGAAATCGCAGCCCAATGCGCAAACATCGACCTTGCGGTGCACGATGGCCTGGGACCCATCGAACATTACCTTGGCGCCATACGCGTGGGCGATGCTGACGATCCGTTCGGCTGGCGTGACGCTGCCGAGGACGTTCGACATGTGGGTAATCGCTACTAGCCCGACCTTGCCATCCTCCAGCAGCGACTCGAACGCCGTCATATCCAACTCGCCAGCGTCCGTGATCGGTGCCACCCGCAGTTCAATGCCATGAGCATCACGCAGCAACTGCCAAGGTACGATGTTGGAATGATGTTCCATGCCCGAGATTAGAACCGCCTGGCCCGGCTTCAACACGCCGCGGCCGTAGCTGTGCGCCAGCAAATTTATTGCCTCGGTGCTGTTCCGAACAAAAACGACTTCAGAACGGTCGTTCGCATTCATCAGTTCCGCCACAGCATCACGGGTGGATTCGTAAGCTTCGGTTGTCCGCTCGCTCATCCAGTGCAGACCACGGTGGACATTGGCATATTGAGTCTGCATCGCGACAGCCATCGCGTCGATCACCGCTCGCGGTTTCTGAGCGGATGCAGCGGTGTCAAGAAACACCAGCTTCTTACCGCGAACGGTTTGCGTCAATATTGGAAAATCCCGCCGGATGCGGTCGACATCCAGGGCAGCGGGATTCGTCATTATATTCATTTTTTCTGCCTCTCCCACCACTGCTCCACGGCGTCTTCAAGACGGTGACGGATCGTATCGTCTGCAACCGCATCCAACGCCGTTGCGAGGAACGCACGCACCAGGATGGATCGAGCTTCCGCGTTTGAAACGCCGCGGCTACGGAGGTAGAA
>JAOAPP010000635.1 GCA_025462985.1 Bryobacterales bacterium
ACGATCAGCGTGCGCGAAGCGGCCGAATTCTTTTCTGCACGGTTTGGGCGGAAGTGTCGGTTCCAAGGTCGGGAAGGGAATGGCGCACTGCTCAGCAATGCATCCCTGTGCCATTCTCTGCTTGGGCCGCCCTCCGTGCCATACCTCAGCTTGAGGGAATGGGTAGCGGACTGGGTCAGGGCGGGCCGCGAAAATCTGCAAAAGCCCACGCACTTCGAAGTGGTGGATGGTAGCTACTGATGGTTCGGTACCCGAAGCTTGATTTGGATGCCGTCCGGGTTCTTCAGAGTGGCGTCGTGATCCCAGCGCACCCATTGGCATTGAATGCGCAGCGGAAGCTCGATGAACGGAGACAAGTTGCCCTCACTCGCTACTACTGCGAGGCCGGATCGGGCGGCATTGCTGCGGGTGTTCACACGACGCAGTTCGCTATTCGGGACCCGAAGTTTGGACTGTTCGAACCGGTTCTGCGTTTGGTGGCTTGCACCATAGAGGAGTTCCGGCGCTCTACAGGTAAGCGTCTCGTAAAAGTTGCAGGAGTGTGTGGGCCGACGCTTCAGGCCATTCGTGAGGCGCAGTTTGCCCGGGAGACAGGTTTCGACCTCGGTCTGCTGAGCCTGACCGCGCTTGCCCATGCGCCTGATTCGGAACTGATTGCGCACTGCCGGGCTGTGGGGCAGGAAATTCCGCTATTCGGCTTTTATCTGCAGCCTGCCGTGGGTGGACGAGTCCTCAGCTATGACTTCTGGCGGCAGTTCTGCGAAATCGAATCCGTCGCGGCCATCAAGGTCGCCCCATTCAATCGCTACCAGACGATTGAGGTAATGCGCGGACTTGCAGAGAGCGGACGCTCTTCTGAAATCGTCCTCTATACGGGGAATGACGACAACATCATTCCGGATCTGCTCGCTGATTTTGCGCTGGGCCCGGCGAATGTCCGCTTCGCCGGTGGACTTCTGGGGCAGTGGGCCGTTTGGACCAAGCGCGCAGTTGAACTGTTTAACGACATTCAGCACTGTCGGCACGAAGCCGGCCGAGGCGCTCTCGAGATCCTGGCGAGGTCTGCTTCACTCACTGACGCCAACGCCGCCTTGTTCGATGCCCGTAACCAATTCGCTGGCTGCATTTCCGGTCTGCATGAAATCCTGCGAAGGCAGGGGTTCCTCGCCGGGCGTTGGTGCCTTGATGAGCGGGAGGACCTTTCGCCAGGGCAATTAGAGGAGATTGATCGTGTCTGTGCGAGCTATTCAGACCTTCAGGACAACGATTTTGTGAAGCAGAATTTGGATCGCTGGCTCAGCTAGCGAGCACGCGTGCGGAAAGCTGCGAGTCTCGCATGTATCATCGTGACCTTACTCGCTGTTTCTTTCCTTATGCTTCACGGCCTCGTCGAGCGCTTGCTGTACCATCCGATGCCGTATCCACAGGGCTACTGGGAGGCACAGTCTGAGGCGGGAGCGCAGGATCTTTGGCTGGAGACGAAAGACGGTATTCGCTTGAATGCCTGGTGGTTCCCGAAGCCGGACGCAACTTTCATAACGCTATTCCTCCATGGCAACGCGGGCAACGTGACGCATAGGATCGATCACGCCGAATCCATCAGACTCGCCGGCTCGGCGATTCTTGTTATCGACTATCGCGGATACGGCAAGAGCCAGGGGCGTCCGAATGAGCGGGGCTTGTACCTGGACGCCGAGGCCGCCTATGATGAGCTAATTGCACGTGGCTATCCGGGAAACCGGATCATCCTGCAAGGCGAGTCCCTCGGAACTGCCGTCGCCGTGGAACTTGCGTCCCGCCGGCCCTGCGCGGGTCTTATTCTTGAGTCTCCGCTGGCATCGCTGAGCAGCATGGCCGGCACGATACTTCCCGTTGTGGGTTCGCTCGTTGCGCATGGGTTCAATACTGACAAGAGGATCGGCAAAGTTCATGCGCCGCTATGGGTAATCCATGGCGACGCCGATGAGATTGTGCCCTTCCTACAGGGTGAGGCTGTATTCAGGAGCGCGAATCAGCCTAAGACATTTTGGCGAATCGCCGATGGTCACCACAATGATCTGTTATCTGTTGCTGGAGGCGAGTACATCACTCGCTTGCGGACCTTTTATCGTTGCATCGGAGCCGAGTGACTGGTCGCCACCGCGGTCCCGGCTCTTCACGAACTCTTTGAACGCTGCTGGATCTCGTCCGGGCACTGTGGCCGGGTTGCCGGTTGTTCCAGGCGGAACCAGGGCCACCGCCGGAACCCTGGTATATCTGAGCGTCGAACGTGAATACATCACCGCCTCCGAGGCCTGGACCCTCGTAAACCAAAGGAAAGGTGGCCGCCTGCGCCGCGCTCCTGCCTCGTCGAAGACGTGCACGTCCACCCAGACCCTCCTCTCAACCGCCAGGTTGCGAACCCAGGCCTTCAGAGATGATCGGGTGTCTAACTCGCGACCATCGCCTAGCCCGGATATCTCACGAAAGGAGTGGCAAAGAGCCGCCGAATCTGGCATAACATTTGTGCCAACAGATGTTTAGACCTACAGAGGAGCGGCTCTTTACTATGACAGAGTGTGGCCAATCGAGTTTCGAGTTTGCAGGCGCGTGGACGCGGTCGGTGGTGGCGCGTTTCGATGGAGGAAAGATCACTTCGCACGCCGGTGGTTTGCTATTACGGGAAGTAGACCGGGGCATCCGACTATTGAAGCGGCTGAGTGATTGCTTTCTGGATGGGCGCGATCAGAAGCGGGTGCGGCACAGCGTGCAGGAGATGGTTTCACAGCGAGTATATGGCCTGGCGCTGGGTTACGAGGATCTAAACGATCACGAGCAACTGCGTGAAGATCCGCTATTCATGCTGCTGGCCGGGAACGCGGAAGCGGAGAGTCCGCTGGCGGGCAAAAGCACACTAAACCGTCTGGAACTGGCCGGAGAAGCTGGCGAAGAAGATCGCTACAAGAAGGTCCATTACGATTCGGATAGCATAGACGGATTGCTGGTGAAAATTTTCCTCGAAGCTCACACCGAAGCGCCCGAGGAGATCGTGATCGATCTGGATACGACCGACCTGCCGCTGCATGGGCATCAAGAGCAACGCTTCTTTCACGGCTTTTACAACCACTACTGCTATCTGCCGCTGTACATTGTGTGCGGCGATCATCTGCTGGGAGTGCGATTACGGCCTGCCAACATCGACGCTAGCGCTGGTGCGCTCAAGGAGATCGAGCGCACGGTGAGGCAGATACAGCAGAACTGGCCGCAAGTAAGAATCATTCTGCGCGCCGATTCGGGCTTTTGTCGCGAGCCGTTGATGAGCTGGTGTGAAGCCAATGGAGTCGATTACGTGTTCGGCTTTGCGCGTAATGAGCGCTTACGGCGCATTATCGAACCAGAGATGCAGCAAGCGGCCGCGCTGCATCGCGACAGCGGCAAGGCCGCGCGTGTGTTTACCGAGTTCGCTTACGAAACCAACACTAGCTGGAGCCGGCCACGGCGTGTCGTGGCGAAAGCCGAGCAGATCGAAGGCAAAGAGAACCCGCGCTACGTGGTCACCTCACTTGAACCTGCCAACTGGCCGGCACGGAAGCTGTACGAAGAACTGTACTGCGCTCGTGGCGACATGGAGAACCGCATCAAGGAACAGTATTCCTTGTTTGCCGGGCGAGTCAGCGCGGCCACGCTGCGAGCCAACCAACTGCGCCTGTATCTGTCGGCTGCCGCGTACGTGCTCATGAGCGCCTTTCGTCGGCTGGGCCTTTCCACCACGGTCTGGGCACGAGCGCAATGCGACACGATTCGCCTGCAACTGCTGCGCATCGGCGCCCAAGTGCGCATCACGGCGCGCAAGGTCTGGGTTTCGATCGCGAGCAGTTACCCGCATGCCCGCACTTTCGCTCACGCCTATCAGCAACTGCGCCGCTGAATCCCGGTGGCATTATAGTTCTTTGACAACTTCGAGTCGCATAACGGCCGGTTGATGGCGGAGCCTGTCCGAAAAAGCGTTCTGCATCTGCCGCCGCCCGCTCTTCGAACCCAACTACGCGCCTCAGCTTACAGCCTGCTGGTCGGTTCCCTTCAAATCCTCAATGTGAGATATCCGGGCTAGCGGACAGGGTGCAGCGGCTCATGACGATTCCAGGCGTGGGTCAAGTGCTGTCTCTCACCTGGGCTCTGGAAATGGGTGACATCAATCGATTCCGCTCGGTCA
>JAOAPP010000645.1 GCA_025462985.1 Bryobacterales bacterium
GGATGGCAGCCAGAATCAGAATCTCCGCAGCGGCGAGACCAGCATCCAATCCGCTGCTCAGCGAATCGCGCGCTTCATCACGTCCCACAAGAAAGATCGCGATTTCGATCATCGCTGTCGCCGTCGCGGCGGCCGCTTGGTCGGCCCTGCACCGTCCCGTGGAGGCGCGTCCTATCGATTCCATCGCCGTCCTGCCGCTCGCGAACCTCGTTCACGGCGATCGCGACGATTATCTCGCCGACGGCATGACCGAAGAACTCATCACAGAATTGGCCAAGATGGACTCATTCCGCGTCATCTCCCGGACCTCTGTGATGCGGTACAAAAAGACCATCGAGCCCTGCCCGAGATCGCCCGTGAGCTCAAGGTGGACGCTCTGGTGGAAGGCACGGTCAGGCGGTCTGGAGATCGCGTCCGCATCACAGTTCAACTGCTCGGTACGGCGCCGGAGCATCATATCTGGGCCAATCAATACGACGGCGACATCCGCGACGTACTACGCATGCAGCAGGAGGTGGCCGGCGACATAGTCGCCAAGGTCAGAAGCAAGCTCGGGATGCGATACACCCCGCCCGCGCCCCGCAAGACGCGTGGATCCCGAGACCTATGAGACCTATCTCCGAGGCGCCACTTTCTTGCCAAACGGTCCGCGGAGGGCATGTACAAGGCAATCGGTTACCTCGAAGAGGCAGTTCGCCGGGATTCCGGCTATGCTCAGGCATACGCTGCCTTGGCCGCTGCGTACGATGTGGTGGGAATGTACGAGATCCTTCCACCGGACAGAAGCTTCGCCAAGGCGCAGGAGTTCGCCAACAGAGCCCTGCAGTTAGACGAGACGCTTTCGGAGGCCTACACCGCACGAGCAGCCGCCGAGTCCTTCTGGCAATTTGGTTGGGTCTCCGCCGACCGGGACTTTCAGCGCGCCATCGCACTGGACTCAAGTTCCGCCCTCGCGCATCACTGGTACGGCGAACACTTCAACGGTATAGGAGACGCCGAGCGCGCCCTCTCGGAACTCAAGCGTGCGCGCGATCTCGATCCAATGTCGCTTCCGGTGAATGGCACCCTCGGGCGAGTTTATCGCGACGCCCGCCACTATCCAGAAGCAATCCAGCAGTGCAGAAAAACCCTCGAGTTAGACCCGCATTTCCCCCTGGGCCATTGGTGCCTCGCTCAGGTTTATCTTGGGTAGCGGCGATATGCGGAGGCAATCCCGGAACTGGAACTCGCAAACGAATTGGGCACAACCCCCCTACTGGCCTGCGACCTGGGCTACACGTACGCTGCCGTCGGGAAAACCAGGAAGCACGAGAAATCATGGGGTCGCTTCAGCATAAGGCAAAACCCGCATATGTCTCGCCCTATCTGATCGCCGCGATCCATGGTGCACTCGGCGAGAAAGACCAGGCCTTTCAGTTGCTCGAAAGAGCCTCTAGCGAGCGGGACTCCCACTTAACAAATCTGCCGCTAGATCCCAAAATGGATCCGCTGCGTACTGATCCGCGATTTCCACCGCTCATTGAACGACTGAAGTTGCCAAAGCAGGAGCCGGCTCAATGACGGCTCCGTCGCCCGGCTTTAGTGCCCTCGGCTGGCCTCGCGAAAGTTGAACATCCAGTTGATCCCGAACTGATCCGTGAGCATGCCGAAGAGGGCACCCCAGAATGCGTCCTGCAATGGCATAGTGATTTGACCGTTTTCGCCGAGTGCCGCAAACAGTCTGTCAATTTCCGCCTGGCTCTCACAGTCAATGCAGATCGAGAAATTGTTGCCTTGCCGGAAGGGCATGCCCGGCATGGTGTCCGATGCCATCAGAACCATCGGCCCGCTCGCCAGTTCCACATGCAGAATGCGATCCGGTGCAGCCTTGGCTGCGGGGGGCATTTCGGCCGGGCCTGCAGAAAAGGGCGTGAAGTTCGGTTCCGCTTGTAGACACTTCCCGTAGAATGTCATGGCCTCGCGACAGTTCCCGTCGAAGGTCAGGTAAGTATTTGTGGCTCTCATAATTTTCCTTCGAAAGCAGCGCTTCGCTACTGCCGTTCCATTTTGTCCTTCTTAAATGAATCGTCCAGCTTAGCCGTGATCGTCGTGACCTTACCCGATTCAAGTTGGACCGGCGCCGGAGTTCCCGGCTCTTTGCTGTATAATCCCAACACCGTGCCAATGGGTGGTTCTGTGTCACCTTTCCAATTGCCGCTCGGGTCATACGCCATGCTTACGTAGACCGGATTCTTTTCGACATCTTCAAAGTTGACGGTGCCTGTTTTGGAGCTCAATGACGCTACCGCGAACGGTCTCGAACCGCCGCCGGAAGGCTTCACGAAATCAGGAGAGTCCCAGAGCGCAACATAGATCTTGTGACTCTGATCCACAGCGCCCGCGCCCGTGTAGCTTACATGTACTTGCAAAGCTCCGCCTTTATGAGTGGCGTCTGATGAATTCTGAGCGAAGGCTGCCAGGAAAGAGAGACCTGTAGCTCCAAACAGCATGAAGAGGCGGCGTTTCATATACTCCTCCGAACCGGATGTTGAGGGGCTTACGCGCATTCGGCGCAACTAGTTTTAAGGCCGGCTCAGGACATTATAGTGAGAAGCGCGGTCAGGCGGTATTGAATTAGTCCCGGTCAGCAATGCATGGGGAGCGCTGGCCCGCCCGGTAGTTTTCTAAACCGTGCGATATGGCTGTTCAGTCCCCCTCAGGGATCTAGTACCATACCGACGATTGCTCCCGTACTCCACCATCCGGAAGCACGTAACAGTCGGTTCGCCACGAACCTCCCACGAGTTATATGAAGCCCTCACGTCGCACGTTTCTTACAGGCCTGGCAGCCAGTGGAGCGCTTGGGTGGGCAAGTTCACCGGACGACAATGACCGATCGCAGCAGACTAACAAGTCGTCGATCGAGCACATCGTCCTGGTGATGATGGAGAACCGCTCCTTCGATCACTTCCTGGGCTGGATGCCGAATGCCGACGGCACACAGGCCGGGCTGACATACAAGGACGCCTTCGGAGTACCGCACTCGACGTACCACCTGGCGCCAGACTATCAGGGCTGCGGACATCCGGATCCCGACCATTCGTATACGGGCGGCCGCGTGGAATACGACAATGGCCGCTGCGATGGGTGGCTGCGCGCCGGAAAAAATGACTTGTACTCCATCGGCTACTACACCCAGGCGGACCTGCCGTTTCTGGGACAAGCCGCACCGGCTTGGACTACCTGTTCCCGATACTTCGCGGCGACCATGGCGGAGACCTATCCCAACCGCATCTTTCAACATGCGGCGCAAACCGATCGCATCACGAACACGACGACCATTTCGACTCTCCCCACCATTTGGGACCGGTTGGCGGCAGCGGGCCTCAGCGGCCGCTACTATTACAGCGATGTGCCCATCCTCGCGCTCTGGGGAAAGAAATACCTTGCCATCAGCAGCCCTCTCGCACAGTTCCTGGCCGACAGTGCCGCCGGAAAACTGCCGCAAGTCTCGTTTGTCGACCCGCGTTTTCTGGATGAAAGCAGCGGCACCTCGGGCGATGATCATCCGCACGCCGATATCCGCAACGGAGAGGCCTTCCTCAACCAGATCTATGAAGCCGTTACGGCCAGTCCGAATTGGGCGAGTACAGTTCTGGTCATCAACTACGACGAGTGGGGTGGCTTCTTTGAACATATGCCGCCGTCCTATGCTCCGGATAACCATCCTGCAACCGCGCTGCGCGGGTTTCGTGTGCCATGCCTTCTCATTTCACCCTTTGCCCGGCGTTCCTATATAACTCGCACCGTCTTTGATCACACCTCCGTGTTGAAGCTGATTGAGTGGCGCTGGGGACTGCCGCCCTTGACCTTACGGGATGCGTTTGCAAACAATCTGGGCAACGCGCTCGATCTGTCCAGCTTCAATGCAGCGGTCCCACAATTCCCGGTTCCTCCCGGCGTGTTCGGCGGACCGTGTCCCTCAACGGTGCTGGCTCCGGTAGAGTCCGAATGGGCTCCATTGCTGTCCTTAGCCCGCGCGAACGGCTGGAACGTCTGAACTGCCTGGACCCGCTGTCCAGAATGAGCCCCATCCCGATCTGATGGGTCGCTCAGAGGTCGACTCGACGGCGCCCTATTTGCAATGACTGCGTCAAAGCCGGGATCAGTCGCCGTGGTGCTGTCCGCCGACACTTTCAGCGGTGACGCTCTAGGCGGATCGCCATCTAAAGCTTAGCGAGTTCAGCACTCTCTCGAATAGCGATCTGGCCACCACGCGACCGCGGGCTCAACCCCATAAGCGTTAACCTAAGGCTGAACAGAAGAATTGTGACCTCTTCTCCGTTGTCCCATAACGCCAGACAGCGTTCACAGCGGAATTGTTTCCGGATTGCGCGTAAGAACTAAGCCGCTGGCGCGGCGGACGCAGGTGCGTGGTGGTTTGAAGCAGGCGTAGCGGTACATTTCGGTGTCACAGAGAGGAGTTTCTGTGACACCACTA
>JAOAPP010000648.1 GCA_025462985.1 Bryobacterales bacterium
CGAATCGTGGCGAGCAACTGCCCGGCTTCTCCTACCGCTCGCGGATCTCGCGCCGTGAGGGTGGGCGTCTCGTAGAGTGATCGGACATTGTAGCTGTAGCGCCACATATTCAGAAATGCGCGCACAGCGTCGTCGGGAAAGGAGAAGGTGGGTATGCGAGCTCTGTTGAGGATGGCTTCGCCCTCACTTGCTTTAACGCCGCCCATCCAGCTCGCCAGAATTGGCCTGTGATCCAAGTGGCTGAACCGAGCGACACGATTTGCCACTTCAACGGGATCACTCATGGCCTGGGGCGTCATGATAACCAGCAGACCGTCGGTTGAGCTATCTTTCCCGGCGATTTCTACGGCCTTTTCATAGCGTGTCGGGTCAGCCTCGCCGAGGATATCCACGGGGTTTGTGGGACGCCAATGCGAGGGCAGAAATTCCTGGAGTGCAGCGATGCTTTGCGGAGCGAGTTGGGCCAGTTCGCCTCCCGAGCTGATTGCGGCATCAGCAGCAAGAAGTCCGGGTCCGCCCGCATTGGTCACAATCGTCAGCTTCGGGCCGGCGGGGCGCGGTTGCCAAGCCAGCACTTCAGTCATATGAAAGATGTCGGCGAGCTCGTCAATGCGCAACACGCCAACGCGGAGGAAGGCGGCTACGAGAATGGCATCGCACGAAACCGACTGTTCAGGGCCGGGCTGAGAGGCGGAACGGCCGGCCCTGATCACCAGAATCGGTTTGTCGAGGGCCACTTCCCGGGCGGCCGAGAGAAATGCCCTCGCATCCCCGATCGACTCCATATAGATCACGATGCTTTGCGTATTTGGATCACTTCCGAGATAGTCGATGAGCGATCCCCAACTGACGTCAAGCATGGAACCGACGGAGAGGACGGAGCTGAAGCCGATGTGCTCGCGGGCGCTCCAATCGAGAAGCGCAGAGCAGAGTGCGCCGCTTTGACTGATCAAGGCCACGGAGCCTCGCCTTGCCATGGCCGGCGCGAAGGTCGCATTCAGGCCGCTGACAGTACACATGACGCCGAGGCAGTTCGGCCCTATCAGCCGAATGCCGGCGGCTCTCGCGATCTCGAGAGTCTTACGTTCCAGTTCTAAGCCACGATCACCTGCTTCGCGAAATCCGGCGGAGATCAGCACTGCGCCAGTTACGCCGGCGGTGGCGCACTCGCGAATGACGCCGGGGACGGTCTCTGCGGGCGCGACGACCACAGCGAGATCGACTGGTTCCGGAACGGCCGTCACCGAGGGATAACTTCGGATCCCGAGGACCGCCTTCCCCTGAGCATTGATTGGATACACCGTGCCGCCGAAAGGGCTGCTAATGAGATTCCAAAGGATTGAGCGCCCGACCTCTCGCGGAGTGTCGGTTGCGCCGATGAGAGCGACGGATCTCGGCGAGAAAAACACGTCCAGTTCGTGTCGGGAAACGGGCGCGGCGCACGTCGGGATCTCCGGCATGTTCTCAGGGGCGGCAAGCCGTGGGCTTTGGGATGGTCTGATCGCTGTTCTCAAAGAAGCACCAGCGGACGAGTGATTCCGGAACCCTGGCTTCATTGGCCGCCCTGAGATCGTCCAATCCAAGCTCCTGAAAGGAGAATGTGATTGAGCCATCTGTCAAGACGGTTGCCAGAAGATAACCATACACGTCGGTTTTCGCGATTGTGGCAACGGGAATGTTCGGCGGAAGGCGATAGCGGACAGCGCCGGCCGTTCCGACGATCCAGCCCGGCAGTACGTGGTCGCCCCAATAACCGGTTCGAAATACATCGTCCATCACGAAGTGCGAATGGCTCGCCAGTACGTAAACTTTCTTCCCGCCCTGCTGCAGCCTCCACAGTCGCTGATAGACCGCGCTCCCGCTGGTAATGCCTTGCGGGGAATCGCACATGCTGTGGCTCAGGCCCTTGCTTCCGGGCAGAGCCTCATGCATTCCGAGGACGACCGTGCGGATGGCGCTCGATTTTTCATCCGCATCCAGACGTGCTTTGAGCCAGGTCATCTGCGCATCGTCAAAGGCATTTTCATTGGCGTTATCGAGCGAGATGAAATCTACAGAATCGTTCATGACCCAGTGATAGTAGGTTTGGGGGCTTGCGCTCTTGTCTCCATCCTGCTGTCTTTGAAGGCGGAGCCGGGCGCTGTTCAGGTAGCTTTCGAACGTCTTCCTGTAGTCATCGCGGGTCTTCGGGTAGATTAACTCGTGGTTGCCGATTCCGAGGAAGACTTCCAGAGGACGAAACGGATCGATTTGGTTCTTGAGGAAATCCGCCCACGCGGTATCGAGGTAGGCGGCGATGGTGAGGCGGGGAGCGGGCAAGTGCAGTTCAGGTGGAGGCACCATGTCCTGGTCAAAGTCATAGATTGCCCGAAAGTCGCCGAGATGCCAATAGAAGTTTGCGCCGCTTTTCGAAATGGCCGCGGCGATGGCGGGCATCACGACGTCCCCGCAGTTTCGCGAATCGCCGGAAACGGCGAACTTCCACACCGGAGCAGGGGGATCCTGTGCCGCTTGCATCACAAGCGCTGCTGCGAAGAGCATGGCGATCATACATTTCATAGGCGTCGTCTAGATTTCACCTTTGGCGCACAGTGACAGTGTTCCGTGTCTCCCGAAGTGGCATGAATTATAGCGCCCCGAACCTCAACATGCTAATTCAAAACGCCGGGCCGAGGCTCTGCGGTAAAACAGTTCCATGCGTTCGAGCCAATCCCGACCAGAGGAGAATTTGTCGTGACGATGCGCGCCAAGGGAGAATTCGACGTGAAGCTTGCGCCTCTTCCGCTGGACGATCAGTCGGCAGATCCGACGCTGGGCCGGCTTTCGATCAACAAGCAGTTTCATGGCGATCTTGAGGCGACCAGCAAGGGTGAAATGCTGAGCGCCGGTTCCGGTGTGAAGGGCTCGGCGGGGTATGTGGCGATCGAGCGAGTCACGGGAAGCCTGCATGGGCGTACCGGGAGCTTCGTGCTTCAACATTCGGGATCTATGAACCGCGGCCTGTCGCAGCTCTCGATTGCAGTGGTTGCAGATTCCGGAACGGGCGATTTCGCGGGACTGGAAGGCAAGATGATGATCGACATTGCGGACGGCAAGCACTCCTACGATTTTGAATACAAATTCAGCGAGGCTCCGCCCTCGGCCTAAACGAACGGGGTTGAGGTTGGCGTCATTCTGCAGCCAAGTTAGTACCTATTTCGCGGTGACGGGCTTCCGAAGTGACCCTCATGGAGAGGCGCAGTGCCAAACGAGGGTACAGGATGTCCGACTGGACAGCTCCGTTCGGGTTCGTCCGTCGTGTCTGGCTGAGCCTGAGGCGAAGAAAGGGCGTTTTTTGCGAAACGAAATTTCTGCTCCTGCAGAGTCACCCGGCGTTCTCGAATGGCGTGCTCGGCTTGCCATTGAGCATTGCGGCGTTCGCGATTCGCTGCGTGCTGGCTGGTTTTCTGCCACGCTTCGATATTATTCAGGGCACGTTTGAGGGCGCGTTCGGCCTGGGTCTTGTAGCGATCGGCAAGCGCGAGTTTTTTGAAGTGTTCGGTTGTCCACTTCGATTCGTCCGGCTCGCTTTCATAGACGGCGGTTTCGATGGCACTGTAGGCGCGATCTCTTCGCCAGAGGAACCAGTGGGCGATGGCGGCCTGTTCAACGAAGAGGCGGGATTGGAGAGTGTCGGGGCGGTAGTCGTCGAGCAGGCCGTTCAGGAGCGCTTCGAAGGCGGCCGGGTCTTCTCCGGGGACGATGAGTTTGGCGGACGTGCCGCCGTGGAGGGTGGCGTTGCTGCTGGAGCGTTCTCGCCCAGAGGGAGATTGCGCGACTGTTGATTTCGCGAGTGCTTCGGTGATTGCCAGGGCGAATGCAGACATGGTTCGGTCCTCGCGAATATGTTGATGGTGGTTCGGCGGGGCGGCCTTATACAGGCTCTCTAAGTGGTTGGGTCGTGGTGATTTACTTTTCTTGAAGTTGATGTGATCGCGCGAACAGTTAAGCCGGCCATGGTTGTTTCTGAGCTGGCGAACAGTGCGTTGAGGGCTACT
>JAOAPP010000654.1 GCA_025462985.1 Bryobacterales bacterium
TATCAGTACGGAATCTTGCGCAGTGACGAAATCCATTCTTCAAACGGCCGCAGGTCGTCCCCCTCGAGCGAGACACGATGGCTGTCGATCGCCCGGCGCTCCGGGTGCAGCGCCACCTGATCGTAGATGAAGGCGTCGTCGAAACCCGCAGCGGCAGCATCCGCCCGGCTCGCCGCATAGTAGAACCTATCAGGACGCGCCCAATAGATCGCGCTCAAACACATCGGACAGGGCTCGCAGCTGGTGTAGAGCTCGCAGCCGGCTAACTGGAACGTTTCCAACCTCTGACAAGCGGAGCGAATTGCAACAATCTCGGCATGGGCGGTCGGATCGTTCGTCACGGTCACCAGATTGGTTCCGCTCGCTATGGGCGTTCCATCCTGCACTACCAGGGCTCCAAACGGCCCGCCGTTGGCAGTCTTTACATTCTGCACAGCAAGCTCGATCGCCTGCTTCATCCATTTCTGCTTCAGCTTGATCGATGACACGCGTTTCGCGCAGAGTATGGCAACCGGGACATCGCCGCCCTCCGTCTTGCCGGAACCGTGGGGGGTTGGGGGTGGGGTTTGTTCCGGCGAGGGCGGCGATATCCGTGTTTGACTCCAGTACAACAATCACCTGTAAAGGCGGTGTGTGGACAGCTCACCATTTTGTAAAGCTTCCGTAAACCTTGGCCGCCGGGATTGTGAATGATGCAATAAATAGAAGAGTAAGCATGTCCACAGCCTCGGCAGAGCTGGCCACCCGGATTCTCGTGATTGACGATGATACAAAGCTGTGCCGTCTTGTTCGCGATTACCTCGAACCCATGGGCTACCATGTGACCGTTGCAAACACCGGCCCGGCGGGTCTGGAGACGGCTCTACGCGAAACCTTCTCGGCCGTGATCCTCGACGTGATGCTCCCCGGCATGGACGGCTTGCACGTCCTTCGCAGCCTGCGTGAAAAATCCAAAGTTCCGGTGCTTATGCTGACCGGCCGGGGCGAAGAAGCCGACCGTATCGTAGGTCTGGAACTGGGAGCCGACGACTATCTTCCGAAGACCTTCTCCACACGTGAGCTCCTCGCTCGCCTTCGAGCCGTAATTCGCCGATCGCTTATCACCTCCGCGGAACTTTCGGAACAAGAATCGCCGGTCACCGTTGGCAAGCTGTGTGTGAATGAACACTCCCGCACCTCCACCCTTGGCGGCGAGCCGCTTCCACTTACCGCCGTTGAATTCGACCTGCTCGCGTCCCTTGCCAAATCGGCCGGGCGAGTAAAAACGCGCGAGCAACTGCTGCTGGAAGTCGCCGACCGCAACTTTGACGTATTCGACCGCTCCATCGACGTGCACATTTCTTCGATTCGCCGCAAACTGGGCGACGACCCCAAGTCCCCCCGTTTCATCATCACGGTCCGCAGCGTGGGTTACATGATGCGAAAGCCAGGAGCTGAAGTCAGCTTGTGAAGTTTCCTCGCTCCTCGCTCTCTCTCAAAATTCTCCTTGTCGCTTTTCTGAATATCGTCTTGCTGATGCTGGTGTTTTCAGTGTTTGCCCGCAGCCAGTTCCGTGTCGACCTCGGCTCCTTCTTTCTAGCCGCTGGGCGCGATCGCATGCTATCGGTATCCCGTCTGATTGCATTGCAATTACTCTCCACTCCCCGAGACTCCTGGACGCATGTTCTCAATGAATACGCGGCTACCTATCCGTCTCACTTCTATCTGTTCAGCGAGTCCGGCGAGCAACTGGCCGGCGAGCCAATCAAACTTCCGGCGAACGTTCTCGATTCTCTTCAACGCGAGAACCGCCGCCATTTCCGGCATGAATGGGAAGGACAAGACCATCGTCCCCCGCAGCCGCCCGGTGCACAGCGGCTGCAACCGCCCGGTGTACAGCAGTCGCCGCCTCCGCTCAGGTTGACCAGGACCAACGGTCCATCCGAATACTGGGCCGATGTCCATATTCCTTTGTTCTCGCCGGGGACTGTCCGTGAACGGACGCCACCGATACACGCCGTGCTCGTCTGGCAGTTTTCGAGTTTCTGGACCGAGCCGTTCTTCTTCGACCTCAAACTGTGGCTGGGCGTGGTTCTCGCCACCGTGCTGGTGTCCGTAGCCTGTTGGCTGCCCCTGATCCGGGGACTCACGCGTGCCATCACCCAACTCACGTCCGCCACTGGACACATCGCGGAAGGCCAATTTGAAATCGAAGTCGCCACGAAGCGCAAGGACGAACTCGGCCGCCTCAGTGATTCCATCAACCGCATGGCGCATCGTCTCGCGGGCCTGGTGCACGGCCAAAGGCGCTTTCTCAGTGACGTCGCACATGAGCTCTCTTCACCCATCGCGCGCGCCCAACTCGCACTCGCGATCCTGGAACAGCGTGCCGATTCAACTCAAGCAGAGTACGTGCTGGATGTTCGTGAAGAAGTGGAGCACATGTCGGGGCTTGTCAGCGAGTTGCTCGCTTTTTCCAAGTCGCAGAGCATAGGCTCTGCTGTCGAACTCACAGCCGTTGATGTCGCCGACACCGTCCGTCGAGTTCTGGAACGCGAAGGCTCGGATGGTGTGCAGATCGAAACGCACATCAACGAAGGAGCCGAAGTGGTCGCGCAACCCGAATACCTGTTTCGCTCCCTGGCGAATCTCCTGCGGAACGCAATCCGTTACGCCTCTCATGCCGGCCCGATTACCGTCTCTGCCGCGGAGCGTGACAATGAAGTCACGATCACAGTGGCGGATAGCGGCCCCGGTCTTCCCGAGAACGAACTGGAAAACGTCTTCCGCCCTTTCTACCGTCCGGAGTTTGCGCGCCAGCGTGAAACCGGAGGCTCGGGTCTTGGCCTCGCAATTGTTCGCAGCTGTATCGAGGCCTGCGGGGGCGCGGTTAGCTGCCGTAATCGCAGCCCCAAAGGTCTGGAAGTTGCAATCCGCCTCGCGCGCGCCCAGGCGGGGACTCTACCTGACCGGCGCGAAATCAGTTCGCCGATGCAAGAAGATACCCAATCCCTCGGATCGTCCTGATCGAGGATCTCCCGGCTCCTTCAATCTTCTTCCGCAAGTGGCTGATGTGCACGTCGATGGATCGCTCGAATGGCGTCGACTTGCGTTGATAGAGCACCGCGGCCAGCTCATCGCGTGAGACGATCTTCCCGGCGCTCCGGATCAGACACTTTAGGATGGCGAACTCGATGTTCGTGAGCGGAACAGGCTCCTCGCCAAGAAAGGCTTCGTGCGTTCTCACATTCACCGAAAGCTCTTCGCAGCGGAGCACAGCCGATTGCGGAACGCTCGCCTTGCCGGTCCGCCGCAGAACTCCGCGCGAACGCGTCAGCAATTCACCCCAGCCAACCGGACGCAGCACGAAATCATCGGCGCCAGCTTCCAGGGCTCCCATGCAATGCTCTTCAGAGCTTGCGATCAGCAGCACGGGAACGGCGCTCCGTGTTCGCAGTTCGTGAACGAGCGCGAGGCCGTCGAGCACCGGAAGCACCGCATCTACAATCACCAGATTGTAGGTAGCGTTCAGGCACTCTGCCAACCCTTGTGTACCGTCTTGAGCCGTCGTGACCCGGAAGCCCTTTTGAGTCAGCAATTCCGAAGCGCCAGAACAAAGATCCGGATCCGCCGAAATCATCAGAACCTGCAGTTCGAGAGGTTCGAATGGGCCGGCTAACGGCCGCTCCCGTTCTCGACCAATCTGGCTCCCTGAGAGGGGCTGATAAAAGGATGTGAGTGGAGTTTGTAAGCTGGTCATCGGCTTGGGTGTCACCATCTCATCAAAGACTTGTAAAGTCGTTGTGAATCCCCTGACCAGATTTGTAAAGAATGCGTAAAGGCCCCGGCCGCCATCTCAGCGGCCGGGGCCCTCGATTTACTGCCGCAGGATTAGAACTGCAGCTTCAGACTCAACTGCACCGTCCGGGGCTGGTTCTCTGTCCCGGTAGCTGCTCCGAACTGGCAGCTCGACTGCGTCAGATCCAGGCAGAAGTTGTTGTACTGCGCGTAGTTGAAGGTGTTGAGGAACTCTCCCCTCAGCCACGCTTGGAATCGCTCTCCGCCGAAGTTCTTCGCCACCGAGAGATCCACGTTTCTCGATGCCCGCTCCCGTAGTTGGGACATCCGCTGCGGCGCGTTGCCGAGCGAATACGTTCCAATCGCGGTAGAAAACGCCGCCGCATTCACCCAGTTATCCGCATTGCGGTTGGATGGCGAGATACTCTGACCGAGCACCATATTCGGAAGCTGGCTTCCTGGGAACCCGTATTGGCTGAGAGGGTTGTTGGGGTTGGCCACTACCGGCCCAATCGGCAGTCCACTGGTGAGCCGCACAACTGTGGAGACCTGCCAATTGCCCAGCACTTCCTTCACAACCGCCGGAGCACTGTTGCCCCAATGCTTCCCGCGCCCGTACGGCAGCTCATACACTAGCGCAGTTGTGAAACTCTGTGGAACATCATGCGTGCTGATGTTGTAATCGAGCTTCGTGTTGTAGGCATCCCGCCACGTGTTGCCGGTTGCCCAGCCGAAGTAGTCTTCAGGCCCATTATCCAGAGCCTTCGACCACTGGTATGTGGCTAGCAGGCTCAAGCCCGAGCTGAAGCTGTAGTTGTACTTCACGTTCAGCGCATTGAATGATGACCTCGCTCCGGGCAGCGAGCGCGTCCAGGTCAGATCGGTGTACTGCGGATATGGGCGCAGTAACTGATTCTGTGGAATCTGCTGTTGAGACCCGAGCGACGTGCTGGGATCCAACACTCCATAGAACGGATTATTGACCAGCGAGTTCAGTTGATCACCCAAACCAAGATACTGAGTTCCGAGCTGATCCGCATTCAGATTCGGGTTTCCGTAAAGCAGCTTCCTGCCGCGATTCCCGCTATAGCCCACCTGCAGCACGGAACGCGGACCGATCTGGTATTGCAGATTGAAGCTCCAGTCTTCGCTGTACGGAGTGGGGTGCGAACCCTTGGGCCAGATCTGGCTGAGTCCATTTCCAACTGCTGATAAGCCACCCTGCGAACTTCCTTGTGGCTGAGAAATACCAAAGGGAAAGGGATTGCTGACAAGGTTCAACGGAGTGTAGCCGTTGTTGTCGGTTGCGTTGTAAGAAGTCGTGGAGCTGAAGCCGTAAAACTGTCCGGAGCCGTCGAAGCTGATCATGGCCGAGGGCGGCAGATAGAAGATTCCCGCCCCAACTCGCGCAACCAGCCGGTCGGTGATCTTCCAAGCAATCCCGGCCCGCGGTGCGAAGTCTTTGTTGTTCGGCTGCCACGCATAGCGGTTGTTCCCGTTTACACCGGCATATTGGAACTCGCCCTTGAGCGGTGTACCAATAGCTGCGCTGATCGGGTTGGTGGCATTTGTATCGAAGAACATCAGGCGATTGAATCGCTCCGTTGCCGGCCGTTGATTCTCCCACCGCAGACCAAAGTTAAATGTCAGCCTCGAGTTGATCCGCCATTGGTCCTGCGCGTAGAGACCGAACGAGTGGAGCGTCATCGCCGGATCGATATTGATCCCTTGCCCACCGCCGCTCCCGGTGCCCAGCAACATGGATGCAATCGCGTTTCCGCTGGATACCGAACCCAGATTGCTTGCACCGCACACGCCCGTGTCGGACGGGTCACAGGAAGTCAGCGCGCTGCTGAAACTGAAAGAACCTACCGATTCAGTCACGCTGTTTATCTGCATGTTGTCGAAGTTCCCGCCAAAACGCAGCGTATGCTTCGAAAAGTTCTTCGTCAGATTCATCTGGATGGTGTCGGAATAGCGGACATACTTCTGAAAGCTGCTGTTTCCCAGCCCTGTATATCGGCCGTCATTGTCCGAAATGGTCGGCAGAATCGGCGCCTGGAACAGTGCAGGACTCAGTCCGATCGTCGCTGCATCGGCAACTCCATACCCCTGCGCAATGTGTTCCTCCTGCCAGCGGCTGTAGCTCACATAGGTGTTAACCACCCAGCTCGAACTTGGCGTCACCGTGTCGTTCAGCACGACCTGGAAACCGTTGTTGGACTGATTATTCCCTTGGTCCGCGCCGTTGCAAAAGAAACAAGGCACGGTTATATCCTGGCGGAAGCGGTCTGACCACCTGACAAACATGCGATGCTGTGCGCTCTGCTCCCAGTCCACTCGCGCATCCATCTTGTCGTTCAACGTATTGCCACCACCCTGCGCATAATAGTTGTTCAGGTTGTTCGGCCCAAAGCCCGTCCGATTCGGCTCCGGATACAGGCTGACTATCTTCTGTCCGACCGGGTTAATGAACTGGGAAGGAATGACGTTACCGGCAAACGGCTGCCGCGTGAAACTCCCGGAGCCGGTTTGTGTGGTGGTGAACGGGTTGTAAATCAGATCCGGCGTCCCATCCGGATTCAAGGTCGAAGAGAAATCTCCCGCCCGTTCTGCCGCGGTTGGAACCGTCAACAATCCACTGCTCTGCGTGTTCGGCTGCCGCAGCCCTTCGTATCCGCCGAAGAAGAATAGATTCGCCCGTTTTAGAATCGGCCCTCCCACATTCCCGCCGAACTGATTCTGTTTAAACGGCCCTTTCGCCAACCCATACTTGTTGTTCGACCAGCTATTGGCATTCAGTGCCGAGTTCTGCAGATAATCGTAGATCTCGCCGTGAAAAGAGTTTGTGCCGCCCTTCGTCACCAGCGTGACAATACCGGCTCCGCCCCGCTCATACTGCGCGTCATACGTATTTTGAAGAATCTGCTGTTCTTGAACAGAGTCCTGCAGCGGCGAAACCATCAGCCCGCCCCAATCCACAGCCTGCGACGGAGCGCCGTCAATCAAAATCGTCTCGTCTCCAGTTCTCCCGCCATTCAACCCGAAGTTACTGGACATCTGGTCGAGTGAACCTGACCGCTGCGTCTGCCCGCCCGGCGCCTCCGTCGTTCCCGCCACCGCGAACACGAAGTTCAACGGATTGCGTGTGCTGTTCGGGAGCGCGCTGATCAATCTGCTGTCCAGCGATACGGACGTATTCGCCGTCTCGGTGTCGACCAGCACCGAAGTGCCCGTCACTTCCACCTTCTGCTGCGTGTTCCCGAGCTCCAGCGGAATGTTGACCGACGCAGCCAGCTGCGCCTGCAGGATGAGATTGGACTTCACGTAGGTTTTGAAGCCCTGCGCGGTCACGGTAATCTCGTATGTGCCCGGATTGAGATTGTTGAACTGGTAAGTGCCGCCTTCCGAGCTTGTCGCCTCGGAAACAGCATTGTTGCCTATGTTTCTTAACTGCACAGAAGCGCCCGAGACAGCGGCTCCGCTAGGGTCCGCAACCGTACCCGTTATGGATGACGTAAAAGTCTGGCCTAAGCACATCGTAGCCAGAGCAATGACTATAACAAACGCGAAAATGCGTTCCGCCCTTAGATATTGAGACAACGACATAGTTCCCTCCTCGAATGACCCCTGGTACATCAAAACTCTCGTCTTTCGGCCAGACCCGCCTGCGGACCCGC
Source organism: Bryobacterales bacterium (assembly GCA_025462985.1). Taxonomy (GTDB): domain Bacteria; phylum Acidobacteriota; class Terriglobia; order Bryobacterales; family Bryobacteraceae; genus Bog-105. Next base: position 7,458 of record JAOAPP010000654.1, read on the forward strand.
TGAATAGAATCGCGCTTGCGCCAGCTCCGATTGCAACTCCGGAAGCGAACCGGCGGCCGCCATGCCCTTCTTTAGAAACTCTTCCGCCGTGGCATACTCTTCCGCTTCAAGCAAGGCGCGCCCGCCTTCGGCAAGAAGCTCCCCGCTCGGCTTCAGATTGAGAATCGTGCGGCACACCTCACGCGCCTGTTGCCGCTTGCCATCCTCTAGCAGCAGTTCCAGGTATTTCACCTGCGCCTCGACGTTATCCGGTTGAGCTGCCACTGTTCTTTCAACGCCTGTTCGATAACGCGCTTGCTGCTCGCCCGGCGGAAGGCTCAGAAACTCCACAAGGCCGCCGCCATGCAACGGATTTCCTGCTCGCACGTCCAGCTTTCGATACCTTGCAAATACACCGGCTGCCGCAGAGGTTTGCCCCGCCTTGGTAAGCGCACGCCCCAGATGCAACAGCACCGATGCATCCTGTGGCGCAATGTCCGCAGCCTTCTGCAGAACCGGAAGCGCAGCGTCCGGATGGTTGGCCGCCAGATAAGCTTCGCCTAATCGGTCCAGAATTCTCGGGTTGTGCGGTTCCTGTTTGGCCGCCGCCGCGAAGTCGCGCAGTGCGGCATCATTATTTCCCTGCCGGTGGGAAAGCAGCCCTCGGGCAACATACGCTGCGGAGAGTGTTGGTTTCAACTTAATCGCACGTGTTAACTCTTCCGCGGCTTGGGCCGGCTCGCTGGCGCTAAGCGCCGTGCCGAGCTCGTAATGCCCGACGGCATCTGTCGGATGCTTTTGGGTGAATGCAGCCAGATCCTGCAGCGCGGACTCAGGACTCTTGCCAATGGCAGCCGCAGCGAACGCACGCTCCCGAACCGCGGCGTCGTCCGCGGGTTTCAAGCTCAGATACTTGTCCCAGGCCGCTATTGAGTCTTCGAAGTATCCCAGTCGGGCCGCACTTTGCGCGAGCAAGAGCTGAATGTCGGCTCGCTCAGGGGCGATTCTGGCTCCGCGTACCAGTAGAGCCATCGCTTCAATCCCTTTGTCCTGCTGTAGGTTCACCACCGCCAGATCATAAAGTACGTCGGCATTCCCCGGTTGTAACTCCAGCGCGTGTTCAAGCGCCTGCTGAGCCTGCTCTGCGTGTTTCGCCTTTGAAGCCGCAAGCCCGAGCGCGTAAACCGCATCGAAATCGTCCGGCTTCGCAGCTTGGACGCGCCGAAAATGATCCTCCGCCTCTCCGTAGCGCCGGACGGAAGACAATGCCATTCCGAACAAAAGATCTACATCTACACCGTCGCGATCTGCACGCGAAAGGTGTTCTAGATACGTGAGGGCTTCGACGCCTCGTTTCCGGTCTACCGCAAGTCTTGCCAGCTGAACGTTGGCGTTCTTATCAGAGGGATGAACCGCCACCGTCCGCAGAAACATCTGCCGTGCCGCTTCTACATGCCCTGCCGCAAGAAGATGATTTCCGTAATTGTTCAGCAGCGTCGGTTCACTGGGATCGATCGCCAAAGCGCGTTTGTATGCGCTCTCGGCTTCGTCGAACTTCTTCTCCTGATCGAGCACAACGCCCAGCACCGCCAACGCCGCCGGATTCCCCGGCCGTGTCTTCAGCTCTGCTTGCAATTGCTGCTCAGCCGAATGAAGGTCGCCCTGCTGCATGGCCGCGATCGCTGCGGCCACCGCATCGTTCTGCGCGTGCAGCAGCACCGCACCAAGTATCAGAAGCGGAAGGGGAATCCGTAGCATAGTTACTTCGCCGAAAAAGCGTAAACCGTGTTGTCCCAGGTGATCGCAAAGACCGTGCCATTTGCCACGGAGATGCCGCTGAAGTGCGAGAACCCGGGAATCGCGCTGCCACTGGAAAACAGTGTCTTTCCCGTAGTTGCATCCAGCGCATATACAACTGCATGCCCACGCGGATGTTCGGCGCGAAAACTGGATGCCAGCAGTCTCGCGTTCGCATCATTCTGGTCGGTGTTGTCACCATCCGAAAGAGCGAAGACAACATCGTTCACCA
>JAOAPP010000704.1 GCA_025462985.1 Bryobacterales bacterium
ACATCCTGCAAAGCGGTGCGAACAAGATCGGAATTCCCTATCTTCCCGATCGCATCGCACAGCTGACTCGGTCCCACGCGGGACATCCCGCCTGTCATTACTGTGGAGGCTGCACTGAAGGCTGCGATACCGGATCCTTTTTTTCCACTCCGTGGTTCTTTCTTCCGGCCGCGGAGAAGTCCGGCAATCTCGAAATTCGAACCAATGCACTCGCAAAGAATATCCTTACGGACGAGAATGGGCACGCTTCCGGCGTGGCATACATCGACCGCAACACTCGTCAGGAGGTGGAAGCCTATGCCAAGGCTGTGGTGGTCGCGGCTTCCTGTGTAGAATCGGCACGCATTCTGCTGAATTCCAAATCCCGTTACTGGCCGGACGGCATGGCCAACTCCAGCGGACAGGTCGGGCGCAATTTGTGCGATCACCTGTACGGCACGACAGCGCGCGGTTATTTTCCACAACTGCTCGGCCAGCCAAGTTTTCCAGACAATGTTTCTTCGAGCACCGTGGCCTGGCTGCCGCGCTGGCAGAATGTCGACAATCCAGAGCGGGAGAAGTACATCCGCGGCTATTCCGTATATCCTGATGGCGGCTGCGGCGGCTTCCCTTCCTATTACGACCAGATCGAAGGCTTTGGGCGCAAGTTCAAGAGGGAAATCAAGCGCCGCTATCCAACGCCGGTCAGCTTCTACATCCAGGCACCGACGCAGCGCAGTGACGCCAACTTCGTTGACATTGATCCCTCCGTAAAGGACGCCTTCGGAATTCCTGCTGCGCGCCTCCATTTTGAGTGGGACAAGAACACGCTTCTCATGTGGGAGCACGGCAAGCAGGCGTGCGAAGATCTTCTGCACGCCAGCGGCGCCGAATACCTGGGTGCGGGAGAGATAGACATGCCCGGCACCAGTCTTCATGAGACCGGAACATTGCGCATGGGGAACGATCCAAAGCGGTTTGTCACGAACCGTTTCGGCCAGACTCACGATGTGCCGAACCTCTATGTGTGCGATGCCAGCGTGTTTCCGAACTGCACGGACAAAACGACCACCATTTCGATCCTTGCCTTTTCGCTGCGAACATCCGAATACCTGGCGGAGAATCTCAAAAAGGCCTGAGCGGCTCACATGAGCACGCCGTTGACTGGGGTTATCGGCGCAGGAAGGTCACGCTCCCCAATCTGCTGCCGCAAATTGATTTCAATCGTGCGAGACAGCGCGGTCATTGGCGTATCGTAAACCGTATTTTCGAACGGATCTTCGAGGTTCTTTCCGATCCTGTTCAGGACCAGAAACGCGGCCGCAAGTAACAGCGTGACGAATGGCGTCATGTATTTCAAGCGATCCACCAGCACCAGTGGCTGTAGAAAGCAGTAAGCCTTCACGACCAGTACCGGATAAGTATCGTACTGGCGCGGCAGAGGCGTGTTTTTGATGCGCTCGCACCCGCCCTGAATGTCCGTCAATTCCGAGAGGGTTGTGTCGATCCGCTGCAGGCGCAATTCCGTCAACGCGCCCGAACTCACAGCCTCGGCCGAGAGGTCTCCCATCTCCTGCAGCAGCGCAGCGGGAACATTTGCTTGCTCCTTGAGGGAGGCCAGAAGTTCGGGCCTCACGAACGGACTGATGTCCTCCCACGGCTGTTGTTTCCGAAGCGCGCACCTCAGCGCATGAACGTACTCGATCTGTAAATGAACTAGTTCTCGGGCGAATGCGCCCGGCACTTCCTTGGCAGCACTCTCGCTTGCCATCGAAAACGAGATGGCTTGGCGCGCCAGGGAACGGGAGCTATTTACGAGCCGGCCCCAGAGTTTACGCGCCTCCCACCACCGGTCGTAGGCTGAGTTCGTCCGAAAGCCTAACAGGAGTCCAAGTGCAGCGCCGAGCAGAGTAATAGTTAAATCCGGAACTGCAATCGATTGAAACGGGTGGTTCATGGTGTTGACGACCGCCGCAATTGACGCGACAACAACGAAAACCACGAGCGAGGGTCCGACCTGTCTGAGAATACGGGTCCAGTTAGGAACAGTCGTGACTACCATCGAGGAAGTGGCTACGAAACCTGGGCCCTACTCTGAGCCTTTCGAAGCAGCGGTACGAAGACGCCCTCCTGCGGATCGTATTCATCTATCCGACCGCTTGCAATGTCGTAATACCAGCCGTGCAACTGAAGCATCTTGGTGGAGAGGCGCGCCGCTATCTCCGGATACGTCCGCAGATGGTTCAACTGCGCCAGCACGTTCTGCTCGGTTGCGGTAATGAGCAAGTCCGAGCTCAGCTTTCGTGCATGCATTGAATGGGCCACCCGGCGTGCCACCTCGGCGTATCGCAGCCAATCCGTTACTTGTGGTACTTGGGAATCATCGTTTGGATCAAGCAGGCTCTTGATCGCGCCGCAATTGGAATGCCCGCACACGATGATGTGTTCGACACCCAACACCTCCACCGCATACTCCATTACGGTGGCGACGCTGCCGTCCTGTGTTCCATGGGGTGGAACAACGTTGCCGATATTACGGCAAATGAACAGCTCGCCGGGGCCGGTCTGCGTAATGAGATTCGGATTGACGCGCGAGTCAGCGCACGTCAGGAAAAGAATCCGCGGATGCTGCTTAGTGGCGAGATCCTGAAAGAGTTTCCGCTGCTCCGGAAAGATCTTTTCCTGGAATCTCGCCACACCGGCCTTAAGCCGCTCCATCGGGTCATCGGACATTCTTCCATTATGCTGCGCTTTCTCAGCAGAAGGTACACGGAACCGGCAGCTTATCTTTCCCCGGAGAAATTCCAGCGGAGACATGCGGCCACAGTCGGCTTGTAATACTCACGCCGAATCGGGTAAATTCCGCTTCCCTGATAAACCCGAACACCTCATTGTTGAGATTGAGTCCGTAAACAAACGCCGTGAACCCTTCGCCAGTCGATAGCTGCCCTGAGCATCTACTTGCAGGTGCGAGTACAGATATTGGTCGCCATTTTGCCCGCAGACCGACCCGAAGCGAGAGCCGTCCGCGATCGTACGTCGGGCTGACATTCCAGGTATTCGGGGCCTGGCGTAGCAGCGCCGGCGAATCCGACCGGCCCGGAACCCCGTTCGCCTGCGATGTTGTCCCGCTGTAGTTCGCTGAAATCCCGGCGCTCCGGAAGAGCCCCGGCAAGAAAGAGAGATGCTGCTGATAGGCGATCTCGAATCCGTACACGTACGCGCTCGAACCGTTCAGTGGCGCTGTCTGCTGAAAGCCGGCATAGCTTCCCGATGTAACATCGCTCTGCACATAGTAGATCGGGCTGCGGATGTCTTCGTAGAAAAATCCGGCCTGGATCACTCCGAGCGGATTCAGGTACTGCTCGTAGAGCAAGTCGTAGTTGTTCGCCCGCGTTGGCTTGAGATTGGGGTTGCCGACCGAAATACTCTGTGCTCTGTCACTGAGTACAACGTAAGGCGGCAAATCGCCGAAGTCGGGTCTTGCAATCCCGCGTCCATACGCCAGTCTTATGCCCGACGATGGACTGATGCGAAATCGAATCTGGGCCGACGGCAACGGGTTGAGGTAGCTTGATGTGGATCGCGCCGGCGAAGTCGAAACATAGTTCCCGTTGGCGTCGATCGTGACATGATAGCCGAGAACGATCAGGTCTGTGGCCTCAAACCGCAATCCTGTATAGATCTGGAGCCGTCCTACCTCGAGATTACTCATCATGTAACCGGCCGAGACCTCCACGATGTTCCAGTTATTCGGATCATTCCGCTGATGGTCGCATTCACATCCTGGGAGCACGCGCTGGGGTTCCCCTGAAAGAACGATGAATTTTGCTGTAGTCTGCGAGCGGCCCCAGCGTGTATGACTTGTCGTAGTAATTGCTTCCAAGCCGGATGGCCCTAGCCCAGATTTCTCATGAGTAGGCCGCCAACTCGACAGGGTTGATGATGCGCGAGTGCCCAGGCCCGCTGAGATAGCTCGCAGAGTGCTTGGAGAAAGCCCGCAACGTGGGTAGCCGTTGGGCACTGCATCGCGATCAACAGGCAATTGGTCCAGGTGTTTTTGCCTTCAACAAATGCCCCCGAGGCGGAGGGGTGAAAGACGCGACGAACGCCTTTCGAGCATTGGGGTAGGCACCGGGCGGGGTACCCGGAAGTCACACAATTTGTTTTGCCGAGCGGGGTTTGCGAGGGGGTGTCAAAAGAAATTGTTTACGAGGGGTCGCCCGGTGCGAATGCGAAGAAAGAAAAGGTGTTCGTCGGGCTCTGGAACCCCGGAAGCCGGGGGCGTAAATCAGACCGCTGCCAGTTTTATCGGCAGCGCACCACATGATGTTTTCGGGGACTCCCCACGCGTTTGCAAGTGCAACTCTGCGCAAGCAGTTCTTACTGCTCGCCGGTCAGAAAGGTATTGCCGAGGGAATGTTCCTTATCCTAAGACGCTGACTTCAGAGATCGTAAACACTAGGCCGTAAGGTGGGATTTGAGTTGACCTCGGCGTACTTACGCGTCATCCCCTACGG
>JAOAPP010000715.1 GCA_025462985.1 Bryobacterales bacterium
AAAAGTCGATGGCGGCAAACCCGACTCGAAGCTCGCTCATCTTCCGGTAAAGCCGCGGCGTGTAATAGAAGCTCTTCCCTGCGGAACCAGGGTCTGCGTCGTCCTTGCCGGCGATTTGCCGGAGCACCAGACCGCAGTCTTCCGCCGAGCGCGCCAGCACACCGATCTTGTCCAATGTCCAGGAAAGCGCCATCGCGCCGTGCCTGCTGACTAAGCCATAGGTGGGCCGAAGACCGCTAACGCCGCAATAGGAAGCGGGCGTCAGAATGGAGCCTGACGTTTCAGAACCGAGCGCGTAAGGAACCAGCCCGGCTGCGACAGCGATCCCGGAGCCGCTCGAAGAACCGCCCGACCAATACGATTTGTTCCACGGGTTGAGTCCTGGTCCCTGCAGAGAAGCGGATGCCGAACTGTAGCCCCCGCCGCCAGCCAACTCGACCATCGCCAGCTTGCCGATTAGAACCGCCTTCACCGCAGCCAGCCGTGTGATGACCGTCGCATCGTAATCGAAGACCTGGTCCGCATAGGGCTTGGCGCCCCACGTGGTGGGGAAATTTGCAACTGCGAGCAGATCCTTTGCCGCGTACGGAATCCCTGCCAGCGGACTGCGGTTTCGCTCGTGCTTGAAGTCTGAATCCGCGTCCTTGGCGACGTTGTGCGCCGGTTTCGCCAGGGAACAGGCCAGAGCGTTATACTGCGGCCCCAGAGTTTCCAGCCGCTTGCTAAGAAACTTCGTCAGTTCGGAAGAAGAAATTTCCCTGCCCTGCAGAGCGTCGCTCAACTCAGTCAGAGTGGCGAAGGGAAGCGTTCCTTCGTCGAGCTTTGACTTCGTTTTTCCCATCTAGGCCTTGAACGAGAAAGCCGGCTCTACGTCCATTGGAACTTCGATCTGCTGTAGCCGCTCGCTCGCCCGGCGTATCTCGTCAAGAGCCTTCTGCATCCGAGCTTCGGGCGTAGCGGGCGTTGGGGGTGGCGTCGGTGCTCCCTGGGGTGGAACTCGCGATGGCGATTGCGCCAGCATCGGCCCGGCAGCGGCGACCAATGCAGCCCAACTTCTTCGACTCATGGTTGGGGAGGAAGAACGCCGGGAACTCATGGGCACATTATAGAGGTTGTGCCGCGCGGAGCTGTTCAAGCATACTGTTCGAACGCGTTCCTCATCACCGAGCGCGGGGCAGACTCTCCGGTCCAGATTTCGAATTGGCAGGCCGCCTGTTCCAGCAGCATTTCCGAACCGTAGATGATCGCGCGCCCCTGTTCTTTTGCGCGCTTCAACAACGGTGTCTCCTGCGGGTTGTAGACCATGTCCAGAACGACATCTGCAGGCACGACTCCGTTGAAAAGACTCTCATCTGAATGAGATGACATACCGACCGGCGTTGCGTGGACCAGCACGTCGAAGTGTTCCTTTTCCGATTGAGCGATGGTCATGCTTTTCGCTTTGACAACGCTGGCCAGCGTTGCAGCGCTCTTGGCGTTTCGGCCCGTGATGGTGATCTCGGCTCCGGCATCCGCAAGCGCAACGGCCGAAGCGCGGGCAGCACCTCCATACCCAGCAATCAACACAGAAGCATGCGCGAGGCGCAGGTGCTTGCTGAGCGGCTTCAGAACTCCCTCTGTGTCCGTGTTCGCTCCCCGCCACTTGCCGCCCTTGCGCCACACAGTATTGACCGCGCCGATCCGTTTCGCCAGCGGTTCGATTATGTCCAGATAGCGCAGGATCTTCTGTTTGTGCGGAATCGTGACGCTGAAGCCCGCAACGGGAAGATCCGCCGCGACTTTCATCCAATCTCCGAGGCAGGCGCTGCCTACGAGAAACGGCAGATAGACGGCATCGATGCGCTTGGACTGAAAAGCACGATTGTGAATGAATGGCGACTTTGAATGCGAAACGGGGTCGGCGATTACTCCGTATATCCGGCTTTGCTTTGTCAATTTATCGGGGCGGTACAGGGTACGCATCAGCCTCGCCGGCAGTTGTCCCGCGGCCGTTCCACCGCTCTCCGAAGGGGCCGCGTACGTGAAAGCGCACCCGAGCGAGGGAGCAAGCACCCTTGTAGGCATTCCTACTTCAGACATCGCCAGCGCGATAAGGGGCACGTCCTGATGATTTTGCGCAAATTGGATCAGGCGCAGATTGTCGCTCGGCTTCCGCGCCATAGTAGCGATCTTGTATGCGTCCGCTCCAATCTTCTGCAGCCGCTTCAGCACAGGCGCAAGCGCGGGCGTACTGTCGAAGTTGTGATACGAGACGATGAGCGGCGCAAGCTCCCGTACCGCCGTCAGCCGTTCTCTCACGCACTCGGCCGACTCCACTTCCAGGTCAAGCGCTGCGGCACCGGCGCGGGCTGCGTCTTCCAGGATTGCCAACTGCCGCACGATAGCTCCGGGAAAGCCGCCATGGTTTGACTTATGCCGGCAGGTCGCAAGGATCGGAAGATCGGGATGAGACCTGACGAGCTTTCGGATCAGCTCAACGCCGCGGGATGGATCTTCCAGATGGTCAAGCCGAAATTCAAAGAATGTGGAGCCATCTTTGTGCTCGCGCTCTGCTGCGCGAGAAA
>JAOAPP010000620.1 GCA_025462985.1 Bryobacterales bacterium
TGCTCAACGCCTCCGCTGGAATCAGCTGCAGTTCCTTGCTGATGTCGTGCACCAGGCGGGCGAGTTCGCTATTGCCCAATAGAGCGAGCAGCGCAAAGCCCGAGCGAATCTCGGAGGCGTCATAGTCGATCGTCGCCAGCATCCATGCCTCGGTCAACATCTTGAGGACCGTAGGGCTGAAGGCTGGAGTGCGAGCGTTTCCTGACTTCAGGCGATCGAGGCTTCGCTGCAACTCAGTCATGAGACGCGAGCGATCAACGCCGTAGTGCTGCAGAATTAAAGCGAAGTCGCTGCTCTCGCTCTCCAGCAACTTCATGAGGAAGTGTTCCACTTCTACGTCATAATTCGTTCGTGCAAGGCATAGTCCCGCGGCGGCTTCCAGACCACTCCGAGTGGTATGGTTCATTTTTCCTATCAAGGACTTCAGGTTCAAGCTCATTTCCCTCGCTCCGTGCTGCTCATGTCAACTGCCTGCAATGGAAGGCCCGCTCTGCCTTCAATTCACTTCATAAAAAGCATCGTCCGGGTCGCGTTCGAAGTCGCGGTTCTTGATCCAGCTCACCAGGCCCAGCCGGCCTGACGACGGGCCGGTTTCGCCGAGACGCAAACTGGGGACCTCCGTGCGATCGAGAATCAGCTGAACCACAAACGTCAACTCACGGTTGCCATAAAGCCGGAGCCACGATTCCAGCTCTCGGCAAGCTTGCGCGCCGGGAAGAAATTCACAGTACTGTCGAAATGGCATCGGCCCTAGTCGTACTGTCACTTTGCCACTCTGATCCCAGATCTCATCGCCGATCATTGCGCCGAAGCCAAGCTTCTCCGTGAAAGAGTACGTCTCATTTAGAAATGTCTGATGCCTTACAGGCAGGCGGTTCCAGCCGCCGGTAAATTGTTCAATCGCAACCGGAACATCAAAGTAGTCCTCAAGTATCTGCTTCAGGCCCTGCGCCGACCGCGTCTTCTGCGAGAGCAGTCCGGCGTAATAGAGAGCAGCTTCGTCCGGAATACCCATCCGGCTGCGCAGGTTGGCCGTCCCCAATCCAAGCAGATCTAGAAGCCGCGCGCTGATCGCATCTTCTCCCGCGCCCTTCCGCTCGTACGCGATGAAGAAGCGATATTTCTCCCACGAGCGGTAGAAGAGCGAGAGGATGCGGTGATTGAAGAGATCAAAGAAGGCCGCAGGGCCGGTGTCCCTCGCCCGGATGCGATCGAGTAAGTACTCGGTGTATGGATGCGGAAGGGCGCCGACCGCCGCCGACAGTCCCATGAAGTTCACCTGGATCGCGTGTGGCTCTTGCTCGTGGAGCGTCAGTGAGCTCAACTCGCCCGCCGGGAAGCTGAGGGTTGGGAGTGAGGAGAACCGCACAACCTCCGAGGAAGGAGTCACATATAGCCCCACCGGATTGCGTTGCGGGTACAGACGTTCAAGGAGCCGCACGGCCTGAAAGAAATGCACAAAGTGGTGATCTTCTTCAAGCAATCTACGTAAACCGGATTCCGTCAGATCAGCGTTTTGCTTCCCGCTCTCGGTAACCACTCGCGCACCGCCTCCTTCCGTTGCGAAGAAAATGCCACCAATTGGCAGAAGCTGTTCATGGAGGTATAGCAGCCCAGGAACCGCTCCAGCACATTCGCGAACAGGAAAAGTCCGCCGCCCACAAACTGACGCTCGTCAAACTCAATCTCCACCTGCGGTCCCCGCGCCGGCGTGATGCCGAAATGCGATCGGGTGAGTGCCACATGGGGTTTTGCAGTGAGGCGAGTGATGCCGCCTATCTGGTTCTCCAGAAAAGAAGAGCCCGTAAAGTTGTGCAGCCGTAGTATTTCCTGCAAGGCCCCCCGGCCATCCTCTTCGAGAGATAGGTAGTTGAGCGAGAGCTGAGAGATCAGCCGCCACAGCTGGCCTCTACCATTGGGGGGATCGTAGCTCGGCGTGGGCCTCCGCAGCGCTCTGATCAAACTCGCGGCCGGCACCGCCTCCGCGAAGAAGTCGCCATCGTCTGCGCCGAACGGTAGTCGCGACGGCAGATCATGATTCGTGCAGGTGCAGCGCACGGTCAGTATCTCCGCGTCTGGATCGGTCACCACGCCTTCGATGTCGGCGATGGAAATGTACATGGCGGAGGGAATCCGCTCCCCCAGAATGTTCGGCCGCCGCACTCCATGCCAGAAGACCAGCTTGTTTCCCTCCCTGGTTTGCGATCGGAACGCAAACAACGGCTGCAGACTGGCAACCGTGCGCTTGCTGGGGTTGGACGCGAGCACGTCATCGACGGAGAAGATCTCCGTCACGGCGTCGTGACGCACATCCGGAATGACTCTGTATTCGTGCTGGGTCTGCGTCAGCAGAATTGGTTCCGCGGTCTGCTCGTACAAATTGATGACCGGGGTGCAGCCAAGCCGCACCGTCCGCGCCGAGATGCCGACCTCCAGCGCCTGCTGCCGTTCCGGTCGGGCGAAACGGGAGAATACAAAGGACACTTCGGCCGTGCGCTTGCATTTTGCAGTCCGCAAAGCCTGAAGCCCTGCCAGACGAAAGAAGAGAAATTTCTCGGAAAAGGTGAAATATTCCTGCAGCAGACGATAGCCGTCAAACGAACGCCGAGGATAGGGCAACAGAGCTTCGTCTTCTTCGAATCCCATTGCGACCAGTGCGTCCGGAGCAATGTGCACGTCCGGCCCAGTCGGATCTTCGGGATTGCGAACCACAATGCTGATGCAGTTGTTGCACAGCAGCTCGTAGAGTGTGTGAACGACATTGGTCTCGCCGGAGAGATGGAAGCGGAGGTCCGAGATGTCCAGCTCTGCGAAGGAAACATCCGGAGCGCATTCCAGCCGCAACTGCATGGTCGCCGCGGCACCGGCGGTACGCATCGGACGCGCAAGCCGTTCGGGCAGACGCCACTCGCACGCCGCCACGCTGAATGGCCACAGCTCCACCGGATAACAGGTTCGGAAGCGACAGGCAAGCCCATCTACCCGGCGCTTGGTTGTCAGCACAGTGCCCACAGGCATGGCGACAGCCGCGGTGGCCTTCCCCTGCACATGCTCCATCTGGCATTCGACCACTGTCATCGCGGGAATCGGGCGCAGGTAGTGTGGATAGATGACACTGAGCAGCCCTGAGGTGAGCTCCGGAAAATCGTCGTCAATGCGGAGATGAATGCGCGCGGCGAGAAAGGCGAACCCTTCCAGAAGGCGCTCCACATGCGGATCTTCGCAGCGATCTGGCTCAAGCAGCAGCCGGCTCGCGACCCGCGGATACCTCTGCGCGAACTCGCCTCCAAGCTCGCGCAGGTACGCCAGTTCCCTTTCGTAATGCTCTAGGAGTTCCTCTCGCATCGGCCTACTTTACCGTGTACTCGCCACTGCTCAGCTCCAGCACCGTATCGAACGAGATCTCTTCCGGGGCCGGATTGACGCGCATCAAACCTTGCACGTGAAACCGTAATCTACGGTCCGCTGTCTGCGACTCCTGCAAGGTCACCACGACACCGGTCAGCCGCGGTTCAAATTCATGCAGGCATTGTTCGAGCGCCTTGCGGAGACGTTTCTGGTCGGACGCGGAGCTCAATCCCAGCGCGGTAATGTCTGACAGCCCGTAGTTCACCATCGTGGCGCGCGCTCGCTCAAACCTGTCGATATGCTCGAGCGGCGGCCGGCGCGTATTCAGCAGCCACTCCACATCGCGCTTGAGTGCCTCGCGGAAGTAGCGCAGTGACTGCGCCCGCGTTGTCGGCCAGTCCTCGACGTCCATCAGCCGGTCCAGGACAGATTGCGTCACCAGCGCCTCAGTGTTTGCGCGGACCACTGCGCCTCCTCATCCTTCTCGTCAACTGGAGCACCCAATCGCCGCTGTTGGGTCGATACGGCAGAGCCTGTCAAAGATCTCCTGCCGTCTGGATTCTGCTTCGCCTTTTTCCTGCATGCACTTCA
>JAOAPP010000010.1 GCA_025462985.1 Bryobacterales bacterium
AGCCGATCCGACACCTTATAACCGTACTGAGGAGGACCTCGAGTCGCTCTTTGAGCGGCGGCTAAGCCGTCGACCGGCGCTTCACATCGATATTGATGCGCTTGATCTTCTGATTCAGCGTCGAAAGCGGAATTCGGAGCGATTCGGCCGCCTCGGTCTGGCTATAACTCACCAACTCGAGCGCCTCGATGATCTTCTTCCTCTCAAAATCGGCTACCACTTCGAACAGAGAGGCGTTCGGCGCCAGCATGCCCGCAGTATCCCGGGAGATCTTCATCCCGCTCGCCTGCTGTAGGTAATCGGGAAGCACATGCGCCGGGACGGAAGAGGATGTCGTGAGCACTACGGCCCGCTCGACAACATTCTCGAGCTCGCGTACATTACCCGGCCAATTGTGCTCCATCACGATCTGCATCGCATCAGGTTCGAAACTAAGCAGAGATCGACCGTCATTGGCCAGAAACTTCTCGTTCTCCCGACAGAATCGTGCAAAGAAGAATTCGATGAGCAGCGGAATGTCTTCTTTGCGGTCACGGAGCGGAGGCAAGATCAGGTTGATCACGTTCAGGCGATAGTACAGGTCCTCGCGGAACTTCCCCTCGTCCACCAGTTTGCGCAGGTCGGCATTCGTCGCAGCGATCAGGCGCACATCCACCTTCACGCTGTCGTTCGATCCGAGCGGCATGAACTCCCGATCCTGCAGTACCCTCAACAGCTTCACCTGTATGTCCGGTCCGATTGTGCCGATTTCGTCAAAGAAAATACTCCCTCGATTCGCCGCCTCAAACAGGCCCTTTCGGCTCGCGACCGCACTCGTGAACGAACCCTTCACATGTCCGAACAAAGTGGATTCAAGGAGTTCGGAAGATAAAGATCCGCTGTTTACCGGCACAAACGTCTGGTCCGCCCGAGCCGAATGTGCATGGATTGCCTTGGCAATCAGCTCCTTGCCGGTTCCCGTCTCTCCTGTGATCAAAATCGTTGCGCGGCTGGGCGCTACTTGCGCGACCTGATCCAGCAGGCGAATCATCCGCTCGCTCTTGCCGACGATGTTCGGGAAGGCATACCGCTGCTTTAAGGCTCGCTTGAGATGGATATTCTCCTGCTCCAGGCGGCCTTTCAAAATCATTCGATCGATTTCGATCAGCAGCTTCTCGTTGTCCCAGGGCTTCGGAAAGTAGTCGTTGGCGCCGTTCTTCAGCGCCCGGACCGCAACCTCCACCGACCCATAGGCCGTCAGCATGAAAACGGGCGTATCCTTGTCGCGTTCCCGAATGTCGGCCAGTACCTCCATGCCGGACCGATCCGGCATCATGAGATCCAGCAGCACCAGGTCGTAATGGCCCGCTTCGAATCGCTGCAGACCGGTCGTGGCATTCTCCGCCAAATCGACGAGGTAGTTCTCGCCTGTCAAAAGTAGTTCCAGGCCTTCGCGGATGTCGACTTCATCATCGATCACCAAAATGCGACGGCGTTCAGGGGGGCTCACGCGGTCCGCCGGAAGTGCTTGATTGGTAAAACCCACTACAGCCGTTGTATCAGACATGTTCAAAAGAGCGCGGCCGGCTGTGGACGTCGGGTGTTAAGCGGAAATGGCTTCCCGCGCTGCCGTCCTGTGCGAACGTGCGGCCGGAAAGTCGAGCCGGAAGCGCGTCCCTTCTCCGACCGAGCTGTCTACCTCGATCGTGCCCTTGTGTTCCTGAACGATGCCGTACGTGATGGAGAGCCCAAGTCCCGTGCCCTTCTTGGCGCCCTTGGTCGTAAAGAACGGATCGTAGATGCGCGCCAGATGCTCTGGCTGAATGCCTTGGCCCGTATCGGCGATCTCCACATGCGCGAACGAGTTTTCAACAGAGGTCCGGATCATCAGCGTTCCGCCCGCGACCATCGCATCCCGGGCGTTGATGAACAAATTGAGGAAGACCTGCTGCAACTTGCCCGCATTCCCGCGTACGGCAGGCAGATCGTCGCCAAATGTAACTTGAGTCGAAACTCCCGCTTTGTCGAACTGGTGTTCCACCAGGCCAACGGTCTCGCGAATGACCCGGTTCAGATCCAGATCTACAAATTCGGTGGTCGAAGTGCGGGAGAAGTTCAGCAGCGAGTTGACAATTTCACTGGCCCGGAACGTCTGTTTGGCGATTTTTTCGAGCAGCTTCGACTTATGATCGTCGCCTGTCATCTGCTTGGCGAGCATCTGCGCGTAGGTGGAGATCACGGCAAGTGGCGTATTCACCTCATGAGCCACACCGGCCGCCAGCAGCCCGATCGAACTGAGCTTATCGGCCTGCACCAACCGTCGTTCCAACTCATCCCGGTCCGTGATGTCATCGAAAATGATGAGCCGCCCGATCTGCTTCATCTCTTTGGAAACAAGAGGCGCGATCGCCAGATTCACAACCGATTCGCGCACTGGAACTGCCGACGGGCCCGAGCCATTGCTCCCGTTCCGTGCCGCCGGAAAACTGAGCGGCTCTCCAGGAGCCGGACGCTGCCACAGCGCGATCTTATAAACGTTGTGGATGCCCTCGTGCCCGCGCAATTCGTCGAATTTCTGGCACAGATCCGCCGGAAACAGCTCTGACAACCGCCTCCCAACCGCTTCCTCGCGGGTGATTCCAGTCAGCCGCTCGATCTGCGAATTCCAGCTTTCTACCCGATCATCCAAACCGGCTGCGAGGATCCCGACATTGATCGACTCGACAATGTTCTCGCTGAACTCCTTGAGCCGCTCGTATTCGTCCGCCTTCTGCTGAAGCGAACTGTACAGCCGCGAGTTCTCAATGGCAATTGCGACATAGTTGGAAAACGTAATCAGCAGCTCGATGTCGTCGCTTGAAAGGAAATCGCCTTCCGTTGTCCTACTCACGCCGAGATAAGCCAGCGTTTTGCCACGCGCCCGGCATGCAACGTAGTAGGTAAAATCCAGTTCCGCGATGGTGTCCCGCACCGATTGTGGCAATTCCTTGGACACAATATCCCGCAAGTGGCGAGTGCGTTCGAAGAACAGGTACTGCTTCTCCGTCCGCGTCGGGAGAAAGCTCAAATCGAGATTGGAAGGCATCGGTTTCGGCGTGCGGCCGCTGCGCTGTGTCAGCGAATGCATTACAAACCGGCCCGACTGCTCCTGCTGCAGAAATACGCCGATCTGCTGAATCGAAAGCGTCCGGAGGAGCCGGTCCGAAACCTTGCCCAGCATGGCGTTTTGATCCGTCTCGGAACTCAATTCCCGGGCGAACTCCACCAGCGTGACACGCGCGTCGTAGCGGTCGCGATAGAACACCCAGCGGTCCAATTGTTCTTGAATCCAGCGCCGGATCGGCTGAAATACGAAAGTGGCAAAGGAGATGAGAACGACGATGGCCTGCGTTGGAATCGTCTGCGTGTTGAACAGAAGGAATATCAGCCCATAGAAGGTACCGATGACCGCCAGGGTGGCAAGCGTGTAGACGTAGCCCTGCTGGAAGATGATGTCCACGTCCATGAGGCGGTAGCGTGTGATGGCATACGCCCAGGTCAGCGGAATGAGCCCCATAGAAAGGACGCTCAGATTCATCACGTGATTGGGCACGCCGCCCATTACGTATGGCAGCGCATAAAGCAGCGTGAATGGAGTAAGGCCCACCAGCGCGCCGTTCCGCAAGTACTTCAATTGCCGCCGGACAATCGGATCCTGCGCCTTCGAGAAATCCCAGCTCAACGCCGCCGCGCCGAGGCAATACAGCAGCATCGAGAATCCGACCTGAATGCGATCGAAGAACCACCGCACTTCGAGCAGCGGAGTCGAGTACCGCAGCACGCCTTCAGCGCTGGCCGCAACCATAAGGAGCAGCAGCGTCGATGGTACGTACAACAGAAGCCAGTTCCCCCGCCGGCGCAAGAATGCAGGAGGTCCCTGAAAGGTGAGGCAAAAATGCAGGAAGATCGCCGGCGCAAACAGGTTGGCGGCGAAATTCCCCCAATAGAGTATTTCGTCGAAGGTGTTCAGCTTGCCGGAATAACGGAAGCAGCACGCAACAAACGACGCCAGGCAAAGAACAAAAAAGTGCAGCGACTTCGAAGCGCTGGTCCGACGGTAATAAACAAAAAGCCCGATCGCAAAATACGCCAGACCCACGGCGTAGTCGTAAAACATCGCGGAGTCGCGCGGGGCATCCTGAACGAAGACCTGGTCCTTCCGAAACTCGATTCCATTCCGGCGGAGCGTATATCTGGTCTGGCCGTAGCGGGGAATACGCGAGAGCGCCTGCGGGACGTCCAGAGCCGAACCGATCGGGAACCCGCCGATCTCCACCACCTCGTCGCCCGTCCGAATGCCTGCGATCTCGCCTGGCCCGCCCGGCATAAGATGCGCGGCAAAAACGTGCCGACGCCCGTTCGCGTCGGCACGCTCTCCCCATGTAACCCCATCATCTTGCAAAGGATAAGCGCGCAGATGCTGAAAACTGAGAACGGCTGCGACGCTGGCCGCTACTGCCAGAATGAGCAGGAGAGTCGCAGCGAATTGGTTCTTCGATTCAGGCACTCACACCTCGGCGGAACAAGCTAGTTTCCACCCGCATTTTTATGAAACCGTTTGGTAGCACGTGGCGAACCATTCTAATTCAAGGCCGTATCTGCCTGTGCTGACAACATAATACATAGTTTGCACTAGGAGTTTGCACCCGGCAGCTTCTATTACTGGGAGCAGCCTACGAAATACTGTAAGCGAGTTCGGAGCGAACCGCTGATTTCCCAGAAACCTACTCGCGCCATGGAACGTCGGGGGCGTTGACGTGCAACCGAAACAAACTTAGACTGAGGTGTAGTCCCTCCAAAGGTGGTTTTCTCCGTATGAAGTCTTCTTCTGTGCTCCGCTCGCGATTCCTGGTCGGCGTTGCTGCAGCTTCGCTCACCGGGTTCGGCATCGCTAGCGCTCAGAGTGGGCAGTCTGGCTCCTCGTCCTCCGCTCCGGATACTGTATCCAAACCCGTCTCAAAAAAAGAACTCGCCAGGAAACAGAAGGCTTTAGAGAAAGAGTTAATGGGGCCTTGGAAGAAGTGGTTGAACGAAGATGTCCTGTACATCATTACCGACGAGGAAAAGGCGTCGTTCCGCCGTTTGAAAACGGACGATGAACGTCAGCAGTTCGTCGAGGCTTTTTGGATGCGCCGCGACCCTACTCCCGATACCGAAGAAAACGAATACAAAGAAGAGCACTACCGCCGGATTGCTTACGCCAACGACCATTACGCCTCCGGAATTCCGGGATGGAAGACCGATCGCGGCATGATTTACATCAAATACGGCGCGCCGGATGAAATCGACTCGCATCCCTCCGGCGGCTCCTACCAGCGCCCCATTGAGGAGGGTGGCGGCGAAACATCTACGTATCCGTTTGAAGGCTGGCGCTATCGGTACCTGGAAGGAATCGGCACGAACATCAATATAGAGTTCGTTGACACGACCATGTCGGGCGAATACCACATGAGTACGGATCCGGAAGAAAAAGATGCCCTGCTCTATGTCCCCGGCGCCGGATTGACCATGTCCGAGCAGATGGGCATGACGAACAAAACGCAGCGCTTTCAACGCACGGATGGCACTCACTTGGGTACCGGGAACACGCCCCTGCCCGAGAGCATGAATGAATTCACCCGCCTGGAGCAGATGGCCAAATTGCAGGCTCCTCCGGCCATTAAGTTCAAAGATTTGCAGGCGGCGGTCGATTCCAACATTCGTTACAACACGCTGCCCATGATGGTCCGCGCCGATTACGTCCGCATCACAGACTCTACCGTGCTGACGAGCATCGCGATCCAGTTCAAGAACAACGATCTGCAATACACCACCAAGGACACCGCCGCCAAAGCGACGGTCAATATCTACGGCCGCGTCACTTCTTTGACCCGGCGCCCGGTGAACTGGTTCGAGGATACTGTAACTGCACAGTTTCCCTCCGAAATGCTTCAGAAGGCGATGAGCGGATCACAGGTTTATTCCAAAACCATTCCGCTGGCGCCTGGCACGTACCGTCTGAACGTCGTGGCGAAGGACACTGTTGGCAATACCATCAACAACTACGAAATGGCGCTCAACGTTCCGCACTATGACGAGGAACAACTCGGAGCCAGCAGCGTCATCCTGGCCGATCAGATTGAGCGCGTGCCTACCAAGAGCATCGGCGCCGGCCCGTTTGTAATTCGAAGCTCCAAGGTCCGGCCGCGCGTGAGCGATACGTTCAAGCAGGAAGAAACGATGGGCATCTACGCCGAACTGTATAACCTCGGCATGAACGAGAAAACCAAGAAGCCGGAAGGTACCGTGGAGTATGACGTGGTGAATACGGCCGACAACAAAACTGTGCTCAGCCAGACTGAAGACATCAGCAGCATCCCGAACGCCTCGGCCTTCATCGTTACACTCGAAAAGAAACTGCCGTTGAAGAGTCTTCCCCCGGGGAAATATACGCTGAAGTTGAAGGTTATCGACAAGCTGAAAGGGCAAACACTGAGTCCATCGGCCGGATTTACGGTAACATCGTAGGTGACGTCGGGCGTGCTGCTCCGCCGCCCGTATTACGCGAAAGGGCAATTTGACAGGCTTCGCGAGCAAACATCTTGCGGCATCGGTCCTGCTTTCAGGACTACTCGCGATCTCGGTTCATGCTAGCGCCGGAGATCTGTCCCTTCCCGTTACCGGAAATGTGCTCGGAACAGTCGAAAATGCCGGCGGCGTCCCCCAAATGGGCGCTACCGTCCAGCTTTTCAACAAGTTCGAGCGACTGATCGCCAAAACGATTACCGGTTCGGACGGCCGATTCGCCTTTGCGAGTCTTCCATCTGACCTATATTCCGTACGCGTTTCGCTTTCCAGTTACCTCCCGGTCGCACGCGATCGAATTGCCGTGAAGGCGGGTGTGGATAGCCTCCTTCAGGTGCATGTCGCTTCCCTGCTCAGCAACATGGAAGTGACCTACGCAATTCCCACTGCGGCCATGACAAACGATTGGAAGTGGGTTCTGCGCAGTTCGCCCGCCACTCGCGCCATCACCCGGTTTCTTCCGGGTGAGGAGTCCAGTTCCCAAAACGCCGAAATCCTTCCGAAGATCTTCTCCGGCACTCACGCCATGGTTTCCTTGTCGGGCGGAGACTCCAGCGTCATCGACATGGACTCGGGGCGTGGCGACATGGGGACCGGCTTCGTTGTTTCCACGAATATCCTGGGAAAGAATCTGTTGCAGCTTGGCGGCAATTACGCCCAAAGCACCACGAGCGGTCCTTCCGCACTCGGGTTGATTGCGATCTACTCCCGTGATCCGAGCGGCGGGCCACAGGAAAGCCCGGAAGTAACCCTGTCGGTCTCGCAACTGGGATTGGTCGGCGGTCCGCCTTTGTCCGGCGCGACCGCCCTAAATACCTCGACTTTGGCGGTCCGGGCGATGTCGCTGAGCATCTATCAGGCCATGGATCCGGTCGACAACGTTCACCTGGAATATGGAATGAGCGGCGAGTCAGTGGACTACCTACAGCGCAGCGCCCATGTCAGTCCGTTCGCCCGGCTGACCGTATCAGGGGGAAAGGCTGGCAAAATCATCGCGGCATATAGCGATGGCAGCCGTCCCGATGCGCTGTCCGCGCATCAGCAGCGCCAGGGTGTCCTACAGCAGGACAACCGGGGCGACGATCTGGCGGCCGCTGCAAACGGCCTGGGGCGTCTTCCTCAACTCTCCTACGGCAATCATCGTCTGGCCCTGCAGCGCACGGCGAGCTACGAGGTGGGCTATCAGAAGATTGTTGGGTCACGCACGTATTCGGTCAGCATGTTCTATGAGGATGTCTCGAACGGTCGAGTTAATGTCGCGGGCAATACGGACGTGCTAAGTGGTGGTAACCTGCTCTCGGACGGCGTGTCAAAGACGCTCATCTACGACATCGGCCGCTACAAGCGCAATGGAGCCCTGGCATCCATCAGCCAGAACCTGGGCGAGTTTGTGGACGCGTCAGTGGCCTTTGGGGGCATGGGCGGGTTCAACACCAACTCAAATTTCAGGAGCGACCCTGGGGCGGCGCTGCTGGATCAACGTATGCGTACCGTCGCCAATGCTGGTTTCGACGCCAAAATTCCGCGTTCCGGCACCAAACTGGTAGCCAATTACGGATGGACGAGCGGCGGTGCTTTCGTTCCTTCGCACATTTTCACCACACAAAACGTGGATGTGGCGCCAGGCCTGAATCTCTTAGTCCGGCAGCCCCTTCCCGCGCTATTTGGTATGCCGGGGCATCTGGAGGTCACGGCCGATCTCAGGAATCTGTTGGCCCAGGGCTACATGCCGGTCTCTACGGGCGGTGAAGGGCACAACCTCTTGGTCGTGCAGTCGCCACGGGGTCTGCGCGGCGGCGTCAACTTTATCTTCTAGAGCGCAGTGCAT
>JAOAPP010000035.1 GCA_025462985.1 Bryobacterales bacterium
CTTCTCCTGATATTTCAGTCGCCAAAGGTTCAGAAGGCCGTCCATGACGTCTCGACGCTCATTTACGTGCCGCCCTACAAGCTCCCCCCGGCAGCCCAGAAAGCGGGCGGCGGCGGTGGTGGCGGTATGCACATGACAAAGCCGGTGAGCCGCGGAATCCCTCCGCCTCCGGCCCCCAAGCAATTTACGCCTCCCAGCTTCGCGATGCAACATCCGAAGCTGCCGGTGACTCCCTCCATCACCGCTCCGGCTCCGCAGATCACCGCCACTGATTACGGCGATCCGCTGAGCAAGGCATTTGATCAGTCCGGCGGCCCTGGCGCTCACGGTATGGGCACTGGCAAGGGTGGTGGGATCGGCTCGGGCAACGGTGACGGTTTTGGCCCCGGCGAAGGCGGCGGAACAGGCGGCGGCGCATATCGGATCGGCGGCGACGTTTCTGCTCCTCAGCTGGTAAGCAAGATGGAGCCCGAGTACTCCGAAGAAGCCCGCAAAGCCAAGTACTCTGGGACAGTTCTGCTATCGATCATCGTGGATGAACATGGAATGCCGCGGGACATCAAGGTAGTTCGCCCGTTGGGGCTGGGTCTCGACGAAAAGGCCATCGAAGCCGTGTCGCACTGGCGCTTCCGGCCTGGGATGAAGGGCGGACGGGCTGTCGCCACTCAGGCCCAGGTGGAAGTCAACTTTAGACTGCTCTAAAACAATTCCGAAGTGTCAGAAGGGAGAGGCCGTTGGAAACCAGCGGCCTTTCTTATTTCTCCACTGCCGCCCTGCACTCCCCACACGGGCAGATCTGCCGCAGATGATCGAACGAATAAATGCCGGAGCTGTGGCCGTCATTCCAGTAGATCCGTACCGCATACTGCCCCACTGGCTCCACAGAATTCATTTTCAGGGCCGGCTTAAACATCGGAAACGGCCCAGGATTGGAGTAACTCGTTTTTTGCGGCTCTGTCCCGTGCGCCCCCGTACACGACGCGCAGGGACACTCATCGCGCAGATAAGCCAGGCCGTAATCGCTATGATGGCCGTCCGCCCAGTCGATCTTGATCCCGGTCGATTTCGAGATCGCAATGTGCTCGGGCTCGCCGACGGCATGCTCTTTCATTTCTATTTGCATTTCTAAACTTCCTTATCGGATCAGGCCGTCAGGACGCGTTCAATGTCTCTGACCCCTGGAATGCGCCGGAACGCGGTGACCACCCGCTCCAGCTGCTTCTTGTCCTTCACATCGATGGTGAGGTCCACCACCGC
The DNA here is from genome assembly GCA_025462985.1 of Bryobacterales bacterium. Lineage (GTDB taxonomy): Bacteria > Acidobacteriota > Terriglobia > Bryobacterales > Bryobacteraceae > Bog-105. The sequence goes on from JAOAPP010000035.1 coordinate 1,258, forward strand.
GCTCTCATCGCTGCGCGTTTCATCCGCACGCGCTTCGAGCGTCCGGATATTGCTCGCTTCATTGCTGAGGATCGACGTCAACTGGTGCAGAATACCCGGCCGGTCGTCCGTGTAGACCACGATCTTCACAGGCAGCGGCTCTTGCCCGGTTCTCGCCCATTCGACATCGATCTTGCGCTCCGCCTCATACATGAGGTTCTGCACGTTCGTGCATTGAACCGAGTGCACCGCAACACCCTTGCCCCGGGTGATATAGCCGACGATCTGCTCGCCGCGAATCGGATTGCAGCACTTCGCCCGATAAATCATCACGTCGTTCACGCCCTTGACGTGAATCGTGAGGTCGCCATCCCCGATCGGCGAGCTTGGCAGCACCGGCGTCGGCTTCGCAACCGGCTGCACAGCCGTCGCCGCGACCACTTCGTCTGGAGCCACTTTCTGCAGCACCTGCCGGGCGGAAAACTTGCCGAATCCCAGCGCCGCATACAGGTCTTCCGTCTTGCTGACCCCGTACTCGGAGGCCACCGTTTCCAGATCTCCGCTCGAAATACGCCCGAAATTCAACCCGAGCCGGCGCGCCTCTTTCTCGAGCGACTTCTGCCCGATCTCTACCGCCTTTGCTCGCTCGTTTGCATTGATGACGTGCTTGATCCGGTTCCTGGCGCGCGAGGTCTTGACCATCGACAGCCAGTCCTTACTCGGCTGATGGCCTTGCTGCGTCAAGATTTCCACCACGTCGCCGTTCCGGAGCATGTACTTCAAAGGCTTCAGAGTGCCGTTGACCCGCGCTCCCATGCAGGTAGTTCCCACATCGCTATGTACGGCATACGCAAAGTCGATGGGAGTAGCGCCCCGCGGCAGCACGACAACACGCCCACGCGGCGTGAACGTATACACCTCTTCCGGATAAAGATCCACTCGCAGCGTCGAAAGAAATTCCGTGGAATCCCGCATGTCGCGCTGCCATTCCACCAGCTGCCGCAGCCACGCAATCCGTGCGTCATCCTGGCCGGGCTTGTTCTTATTTCCTTCTTTGTACTTCCAGTGCGCCGCGATTCCTTCTTCCGCGACCCGGTGCATCTCTTCCGTCCGGATCTGCACCTCAAACGCCAGGCCGCCCGGTCCAATCACTGATGTATGCAGTGACTGGTACAGATTCGGACGCGGCATCGCAATGAAATCCTTTATACGCCCCGGAATGGGATGCCACTCGTTATGAATGACCCCGAGCGCCGCATAGCAGTCCTTCACGCTTTGCGTGACGATCCGAACGGCCACCAGGTCATACACCTGATCGAGCGCAATCTTCTGCCGCTTGAGCTTCAGATACACGGAATAGGCGCGCTTTACACGGCCTTCCACGCGGGCGTTGACTCCCTCTTTGGCCAAGCCCTGCTCGATCTCCCGCTGCGTTTGTCGGAGCCACTCCTCATTGTCCTGCCGCTTGGAGTCGATCTCCCGCATCAACTCCGCCGACGCCGCCGGCTCCAGTGTCCTGAATGCCAGATCCTCCAGCTCACCCCGGACCTTGCCCATGCCGAGCCGGTGTGCGATCGGCGAATAAATGTCGATCGTTTCCTGCGCGATCGCCACCTGCCGCTCAGGCGGGAGCGACTGGAGCGTTCTCATATTGTGCAGCCGGTCGGCCAGTTTGACGATGATGACCCGAATGTCTCCGGTCATCGCCAGCAGCATTTTCCGCAGGCTTTCCGCCTGCCGGTCCTCCCGGTTCGCGAGGCTGATCTTGCTGAGCTTGGTTACCCCGTCAACACAGCGGGCAACATCCGGGCCGAAGCGCTCCTCAATCTCTTGAAGCTTGACTCCCGTATCCTCGACCAGATCGTGCAGGAGACCGGTTTGCAGGCAAACCATGTCCATTTGCATATCGGTGAGAATCTTGGCTACTGCAATCGGGTGAGTGACATAAGGTTCACCGGACTTCCGCTTCTGCCCGCTGTGTCGCTCAGCCGCAAACACGTAGGCACGGTGAATCGGCTCAAGATCTTCGCCGGGCCGCAGCGCCCGGATTTGGTCCTCTAGAGTGCGGTACAGGCCCTCGACCTGGGGGACATCCAAGACACTAGTGGGCATTAAGGCTACTACTAGATTAGACCAGCGACGCCGCTACGAAGATGCAGTCCTGTGCCGGCCAGGCCCAATCGAGAACGCTAGCGGTTGAGTGCTGCCACAGCCGCCGCGCTCATGCCCGGGCTTGAACGCACGGGCGCAATCGCTTCAACTGCTGCCTTCGTTGCGCGCCCGGCGTCCGAGTCCGCAGCCCCTCTGGAGACAGTCCCGGTCCCTCTGAGCAGCGCACTCTTGATGCTGTCCGTGCTGAACCCAAGGGCAAAGACGGCCAGCAAAGCCGTGCTGACGTCCAGGTTCAGCAACTTCTCCCGTGCACCGGCCAGCAATCCCACCACCGGAATGGCCAAAGCTACAACCGAACGGCTCGTCTCGAGCCATCGTCGTGCCGCACGCAACCCGGTATCCCTCGGCACGATGGGGAACGAAGCTTGAAGCGCAGCCTGATTACTCCCGACGCGCATCTCGCCGAACCAGTCCTCGAAAGAAACCGTAACTTGAATGCGGTCGACATTGGGCACCAGACAGGAGACCACCCAGCCTCGCTCTGTCTTAGGGCTGAGAGCAGTTCTCCAGTAGAGGGTGGTCAAGATACGTCTCAGGCCGAAGCCGAGCGCCTGAACGCCTCCCCCAAAACCCCGGTCGGTCGAGGGCAAATCGACAACCGGCCCTGCCGAAAATGTCCACTTCGGGCTGATCTCCCGCCGCGCGGTTGCGGTATTCAGTGAGTAATTGACGAAGCAGAGCTCACAGTCCACTCTGCCGCAGGCCATAATTTCCTTCTGTCGAATTTTTATCGCCACCCGGGGAGGAGTTTGCTGGATGGCGTTGCAAATGTCCTCCGGGAAGATGCCTTGACTTATCTCATCGCAGAGTAGTTCCGCACACCGCAGTGCATCCCATGTATTGAGCTGGAGATAGTACAGCAGGCTTCCCGGCGCGGCGCCATCCGGGAACCCGGCCTTGTTCTCCAGACTCGTTCGACGTGAGGCACTCGTCGCGCTATCGTACGATCTGGCAAAGCGCTGCATCAAGCCAAGCTTCCAGAGGTCATAGTCGATTTGCGCCCAATCTTGAGACCCCGGTCCCTCGTCGAGTTTTTCCTTTTCGAGGCGTTTGAATACTCTCGGAAACATCTTCTGAAAACGTCCGACAGTCTCGCCTGTAGAGGTCCCCAACAGCGCTTTCAGGCGTTCAAAACGCGCCCGCAGAATAGCAGTGAACTGGTCTTCGGCCACCCCGGATTCGCGCATCCGGCGCAGCGCCTCCACTTGTTCCTTGAACTCTTGCACCAAACGTGTGGCCAAATCCTGTTGGCACGCACTCCACTCAGCTCCTGCAAACACTTCCATCGCGGGCTCGAACGCCAGCCGCGCTCGCGTCAGGTAGGTTGGCGGAACACTTATATCCGTCAGCTGTTCTAGCTCCTGATGATATTCGTCAGCCTTGCGTAGCAGCTCCACTCTGGTCTCGAGCGCCGCTGTCTGCGCCTCGTAATAGCGCAGCACGGTGTCGAAATTCGAATAGAACCATCCGGCGTTCCGCAACCTGTCGCGAATTTCCTTGGCCTCGACCTCGGCGGAGATCCGCGCCTGCGAAGGAATACTTTCGGAGATCTCCCGTATGGACCGGATCAAAAGCATCAGGCGCGTGCATATATCGTTCTTCCGAAGACTGTGGGGAATCCACAGATTAGTGAGCACCGAGAGCGCAGCGCCCAGCGTCAGCATTACAAACAGAATGCAGCTTCCGTAGAGTGACGTCAGCTCGGTCGTGCGCAAACGTGTGATGACCTTCACTGGAATGGAGGTATGCGGTATCAGCGTGGCATTTACCGTCTCCGAAGAGGGCGGCTGATACGCAATCGTCAGTTTTCCGTCCTGCTTAGAGTCCCTCAGCAGCGAACTGAATTTAGCCCAAAAATCCTGTACACCATCCAGACAGACAGGCAGGCCGGTTCCCTTCCCACCCCCGCAATTGGCATTTGTCACTGTCACATCTTCAGTCGCGAAGGGTCCTAACGGTGTTTCTCCCGCCACTGTTCTGCCGTCGACCGATAATGACCATGCCACCCGATACTGCAGTGGATCATCGTTCTTCAGCGTGAATGAGTTCTCACCCTGTCCAAGAACGACTTCGGTCGTGCCATTTGCGGGTCCGTTGATCCGTACGCGAAACGGAAATCCGGTCACGGCTAACTTTCCGCACAGTTTCGGCCCGTTAAATAGTGGAACCGTATAGGATCCGTTCGCAGGCAATCCCGTCACCTCTACTTCGACAGTGAGACTCTCGCCGGGTGCCAGCTCTTGGTCTCGTTTGTAGAGGTCGGTCTTGCTGCCCGTATCGCCGGGAAGCGCAATCGTGACTACCGGCTCATGGACCGGGATTCCGGCCCGCGTCGTAAGCTTGCCGGCTCGCATGTAAACGGCGCTGCTCTTGCCCGATTGGTTCGTGAGCGTCACTAAGACGGAGTTCCCGTCCTTGTCTGGGTCAATGCTGATCTCGGGCGCGTCCTGCACTTCCAGCTTTTCGGGAACACTCGATGCAAGGCTAAGGGCCACTGAACCGGAATAAAGCAGCAGCAAAAAGAAAGAGCGCATCTGGACTCCCACATCCAACCTCGTTATCTCGAAAGATAGTGCAAGCGACATAACAAGAACCAGAGTGCAAAGGTACCGCTAGCGAGTAGCGTAGAATTCGGCCATCTGGAGCTGATCCATGTTGCTGTTTACGTTTCGAAGCACGCGCCTGGCCATTGCGCGGCGACTCAGTTGCAACACGCCCAGATGCTATTTCAGTGCCAAAGGCACATGCTATGACAGCAAAGGCGGGCTATGGCTGGTGTTTCCGCAGCGGGACGTGGAGCTTTCATTGCCGTTGGCTGTCTATATCGAAAGATCCGAGTACAGCTTCGGCGATCTTTTAGCTCTAACACCCGGCCATCGGGTACCCACTCATGTCATTGCATCCCGAGCACGACGGCCCAGCACGGGACTGGATCAACGCTGGACTGGCGATTCCCACCAATAGAGGAAAGAGTGCAGACTTTTAGAATATGTCGTTCCTAGAGTCCCAGGCGTATCAATTGCTCTATTTAGCCTGAATTCGGAAATTAGGTTGAAGGCAGCGCGGTAAGGCTGGGACCAGAATGGAGGATGGACCAAGAGAGTGGGGACATTGGTATCCGGCGAGAAGCGCTTGCTTTGTTATCGGATGAACGGCTGATTCTGCGCGAAACAGGCCGTGCGGTAACGCCGTTTGGCGGGA
>JAOAPP010000828.1 GCA_025462985.1 Bryobacterales bacterium
AGTTCGCCGCCTTCCAAACCGCCGGGAACCTTCGATGATCCAAACAGCGGTCCACCAAATTCGTTGCATTCGGTCGGCGTGCGCGGCGCTATTGACGGCGGCGGCTACGCTGCCTCGGCTACAGCCAAAACCCAGACCGAGCTTTTCAGGCAGCTGACTGACGTGCAGGTTGCTGCGCTACAGCCCGCGTTGGATCCGTGCGCGTCTTCGAACGCACCGCTCCGAACTGCGATCAGCCTGCTGAGTTCCGGTAAGTTCGCCGATGCTGTCACGGCGCTCGAAACTCTGCTACGCACGAACGCCGATCCCGCCAGCCGACAGCTCCTTGGACTCGCATACGAAGGAAGTGGACAACTCGAAGCCGCGGCGGAACAGTTCCGGCTAGCTGCCGAGGCCAGCCCAGGCGACGCAGCCTCGTTTGCTTACGGCAGTGCACTGTTGCTCGAGGGGGAAGCAGATCGTGCCGAGGCCATTTTTCGTAAGGGCGGTCCTGCGCCGCTCGCGCGCCTCGGCTTAGGCGCCGCAGTTTTCCAGCACGGGAATGTGATCGAAGCCCTGAGGCTGTTTCTTGATGCTGCTGCCGCTCAGCCTTCGGTGCGTGCTCCGTTTGGATTCATTGCCGTCGCACTGGGCTCCGCCCCGGCTTCAGCCTCGTCCGATACAATAGCTCGGCTCTCTTCTCTTGCGCAACAGTTCCCATCTAACGGAAGCGCCCATTATGCTCTGGCCTGTGCCCTTATCGCAGCAGCGGCTGGAACACCCAACCAGACCGAAACGGCAGAGATTGAAAAACAATTGAAGAGTGCCATTGCCCTTGACGCAAGAATCGCTGACGCGCACTTCCGCCTTGCCTCGTTCTACGCCGCCCATGAGCAAATTCAGCTGGCCATAAAGGAGTATAGAGTCGTCCTTGACCAGGACCCTCGGATTGTTGAGGCGCACTATCGCCTCAGCCAGCTCTACGCCCGTTCCGGCGAGCCACTTCTGGCGAAGGAGCAGTTGCAACTACACCAGGAACTTCGTGCGCAGGAGAAAGTAGAAATTGAAAGTGGGAAGGTTCCCATTCGGATTAGCGAGGCAGCCTCATGTCCTTGATCTGTCTCCTGGATGATTTCGCAGAGATGGCGGAAGCTAATGAGAGTCGAACGTTCCCAAGGCCTTTTAGAATCCGTTAACTCCTTTTGTTTCAGTGTTGACTTGTTTGCATCGAAAGCACCTTTTGCATCGTTATGCTACCTCATTGCAACCTGGGAAGCTTTCCGAACCCCGGCAGAGGGAGTTCCACTCGCGTTCGCCACAGGTCTAGGTCGCCCGACTATTCGCCCCCTCTTCCCCTATACTATGGGCGTGCCCCTTGGCCACGACCAGCAGCCTGATGACGAGCACGAAGAAGCAACTGATCATTATTTCGCATCTTTTCAGGAACACCTCGTGGAGACCGCAGCTACCTGGGAGGAGCGCTCCTAGAAGTTCAAGACAAAGTAAAGCGACATGGGGCACTCCGCTGATGTACTTTCAAGCCGCACTCATGTACTCGCATGAAATTCGGGGCAGCTATCAACCAAGATCTTTGCGCAGAACAGAGAGGAAAGTCGAGCTGTAAGATCTGGAACGCTGCCTTGTCCGATGTGATTTGACATCTGCGGCATCCGATAAGACTGCAGCTCTATAAGCCAGTGGAACCTGGCACCGATGGCAGCTACTGATTCACGGCGCTGTCGCAGCAAAGTGAGAAGGTCACCATAGAGCAAAGTAGAAATGTCCCCTTGACAAGCACAGGCTGGATAGGTGCAGGAAGGACAGCTACTGATGAGCCAAGCCGAGAGGGACCGGCTGGTGACGTTACGGAAAGCAAAGAAGCGACTGATCACGCAGGCGGAAACAGCGACCGAACTGGGCGTCAGCGTGCGGCATGTGAAGCGGTTATTAAAGGCGCTGAAGAAGCGGGGCGACAAGGCCGTCATCCATGGCTTGCGAGGGAAGCCGTCGCCGCACAGGCTGCCGGAAGCAACCAAGCAGGAAGCGATCCGGATCTTATCCGAGCCGGTGTATGCGGGGTTCGGACCGACTTTGGGGGCTGAGTACTTGAGCAACAAGCATGGACTGAGCGTTAGCAAAGAAACGCTGCGGCACTGGATGATGGAAGCCAGGCTGTGGCGCGGCCGCAAGCGGAAAGCCGAACAAGTGCATGTGAGAAGAGCGCGCCGCACACGCTGTGGAGAACTGGTGCAGTGGGACACATCGGATCACGATTGGCTGGAAGGGCGCGGCGAGCGGATTTATTTGATCTCGATGATTGACGATGCCACGAGCCGGCTGTACGCCCGTTTCGTGACCAGCGATTCCACTGCGCAGAACATGCGTGTGCTGGGGGAATACCTCGCACGGCATGGGCGGCCGCTGGCCTTCTACACCGACAAAGCGGCGCTGTTCCGAACAGCCCAGAAACGGAGGCGGGATGAACCGGACGTGGACAAGGATCCCGTGGATCTGCCGCCTACTCAGATCGGCCGCGCCTTGCAGGAACTGAACATCGTCTGGATCGCAGCTCACAGCCCGCAAGCGAAGGGCCGTGTTGAGCGAGGATTTTCCACCGCGCAAGACCGGCTTGTGAAAGGGTTGCGAGTAGCCGAGGCAAGCGCTCTGGAACAGGCCAATGCGTATCTCGAACACGAGTTCCTGCCGTGGTGGAACCAGACGTTGACGGTCGAGCCAAACAGTCCTTTGGACGCACACCGGACACTGACCCAGGAGCACAACCTGGCTGCCATTCTTTGTCATGTTGAACAACGTCAGATCAGCAACGGGTATACGGTCCAGTATCGCGGTCAGATCTACCAGATCCCGCCCAACCAGGTGCGCACCGGCATGCGTGGCTCCAAGTTGCGCGTCGAGGCACGGCTGGATGGAACCGTCGCGATGCGCTTCCATAAGGAGTACCTCCGCGCCGAAGTCTGTGCACCGGCGCAACGCGTTGCTAAGCCGAAGACGGCCGCCAAGCTGCGGCATTCGGCTCCGCGCAAGAGCCGGTGGATGCAAGGCTTCTTTGACAAACCTGCCTTGCCGCTCGGCAGGGCCCTCGCAATCGCCAATGCAACCAGCTGACGAACTGCAAAGGCGGGATACGGAGCGCCGGGCAAACACCGCCCGGCGGTCGTCGCGTTTACTGTCCCAAAGCCTCCGCTCGGGAGACTTCACCAGAATGCTCGCAAGACAGCAAAAGACCCTCGCAGCGATTAACTGTCGAGGGTCTCAACCGATCACTCCGGAGCCAGTTCCGTCGCCTCGGCTTTGGGCATCCGCTTGGGCGCGACCCCTCGCGGACGCCATCACACTAACACGCACTCGCAAAACCCTGACTTCAAAGGGGACATTCTTACTTTGCTGCAAAAGGGGACATTTCTACTTTGCCTTGACAACACAGAGGGAAGCGTTGCGCGTTAGACAGACAAGTGGTTACCATAGGCATCACCCTGGCGACATCCGGCAAGTAACGTGAATTCGTAGCACCCATTTCCATGGACCGCTTGGGCTCGAGATCTGCGCGATTATGCATCGAATGGACGACTACGGTGGGAGGCCCATCCGATGAAGCAGGTCAGCGAAGCGAGGATCACCGCGCAGACTTTGCAGTTCGGGCGTCTGGCAGACAAACGCAAGATTGCTGAAACGTGCCTGATAAGCCTCCTCTAACCATTTCAGCGCCTGAACGCGATCTCCCAACGCAGCATAGAGATGGCCTAGCCCTGAGCTGAGACTGCAAAGCG
>JAOAPP010000050.1 GCA_025462985.1 Bryobacterales bacterium
TTCGTTTCGAGGCGCCGTTCTTCAACGAGTTCGTCGTTCGTACAAACGGAAAGTCGCCGGAGCAGGTGAACGCGGCGCTTCTTGAGAAGAGAATCATCGGCGGTTTGCCGCTCGAGCGTTTCTATCCGGAGCTGAAAGACTGCGTGCTGCTTTGCGCGACCGAGATGAGCAAACGCGCAGATATGGACACGGTCGCGGCCGCATTCGGCGGGAAGGCTCAATAAATGATTGAAAAGGCACTGCCGCATATTGTTCAAGCCGAGCCGCTGCTGTTTGAAAACAGTTCTCCGGGCAAGAAAGGGTACCAGCTTCCACCTCTCGACGTGCCCTCTGTCGACCCGGCTGCGGCTCTCGGCGCCGATAACGTTCGTGATGAGATCGAAGACTTTCCAGAAGTGAGCGAGGTGGATGCCATCCGGCACTTCACTCGGCTCTCGACGTGGAACTACGCGATTGACCTCGGGCTGTATCCGCTCGGCTCCTGCACGATGAAGTACAATCCGCGCGTGAATGAGCTAGTGGCGCGGACGGAGGGTTTGGCGTGGTCTCATCCTTACGCACCCGAATCGCTTGCACAGGGATCAATGGAAGTCATCGATGCGCTCGAAAGGGCGCTGGCGGAGATCACGGGCATGGACGCGGTGACGCTGCAACCGGCCGCCGGGGCGCATGGCGAGTTCACTGGGATTCTGATGATCCGGGCACTGCTTGAACGGCGAGGCACTCCTCGCAAAAGGATTCTGGTGCCTGATTCGGCGCACGGGACGAATCCGGCGACCGCTTCCATGGTCGGGTACTCGGTGGAGAACATTAAGTCTAACGACCGGGGCGTAGTGGACCTGGCGGTTCTGGAGAAGGCCGCGACCGAGGATGTCGCCGGTTTGATGATCACGAATCCGAATACGGTTGGCGTATTCGAAGAAAACATCCGAAAGATCTGCGGCATTCTGCACGATAAAGGCGCATTGGTCTACATGGACGGCGCGAATATGAACGCGCTAGTGGGTGTGGCGCGTCCTGGCGATCTGGGCGTGGACGTCATGCACCTGAACCTCCATAAGACATTCTCCACACCGCACGGCGGCGGTGGTCCGGGCTCGGGCGCGGTCGCGGTTGCTAAAGTCCTGACGCCCTTTCTTCCCTCTCCTCGCCTCAAGCGCGAAGGTGACTTCTGGAAGTGGAATTACGATCTGCCGGACTCGATCGGACGTGTTCGTGCTTTCTACGGCAACTTCGGGGTGCTCATTCGCGCCCTGGCGTACATCATGGCGCACGGTGGCAAGGGACTCCGGCAGGCAACGCTCGATGCTCTGCTGAACTCCAATTATATCCGCACCTTGCTGGAGCCCTACTATGAGCTCGCATACAAAGCGCCGAGCATGCACGAGTGCGTGTTCAGCGACGACCGCCAGGCGAAAATGGGCGTTCGCACCGGCGACATCGCAAAGCGGCTTATTGACTACGGCTTCCATCCTTATACGGTCAGTTTCCCGCTGATCGTGCGCGGGGCGTTGATGATTGAGCCCACCGAAACGGAAAGCAAGCGTGAACTTGATCTTTTTATTCGCGCGATGATCTCGATCGCCAAGGAGATCGAGGAGAATCCGGCTTACGTGCTGAAGGCTCCGCATTCCACGCGAACCAAACGAGTGGACGAAGTGACGGCCGCGCGCAAGCCTATCGTCCGCTGGAAGCCCAGTTTGGCTGCTAGCCAAGCAGCCGACTAGCTTCTTCTATGACCTGTTTCACGGTGGGGCTTCGCAGCACGGTGGCGTTGTCGCCGCGCGGAGCCCAAATTTCCGGATCGGTTACGACGAAGATGGCCAGAACAGGCACTCCGGTCGCTGCGGCCAAATGAGTGATCCCCGAATCGTTACCGATATAAAGGCGCGCTCCTGCTATCCAGCTGGAAAGGTCGGCCAGATCGTCAAAACGCTTTGCCTGACCAAGCGTTTCTTCTGGCCCGGCGCACCACTCGACGGCTGTCTTCACCGTGGATGCCAGTTCGCGGAACGAGTCGAGGGGCCAGTTTTTGCGCCTGCTTCCTGAGAACGGGTGAATGACGATGGAATCCCTCGGCTCAGTTGGAATGACGTTAATTCGCGGCTGCAGCCCACGCCTTGCGCCGACTTGTTCGGCAAAGAAATCCGTGGCATGGCCGGAGTGATCTGAACCCGGCAACGCGGGATAAAAGTCGCAGGGAACCCCTACAGCCTCCATGGCTGCCCGGAACTCCGGCCGGTTTGCGCCGTACCAGCTCACGATATGGTCGAAGCATTTCAGGTAAGAGGCCAACACGGCATCGGAGGGGAGGTCGCCCAAGCCCATGACGTTGAGCGCGGTGGACGAGAGAGCCCGTGAAGCCTCTCCGAACTGGATAAGCGGAACAGCGGCCCTGGGAACCCAAATCTCGTTGTATTCGGCGACAGCGAGATGCTGCATAGCAGGGAACGCGAGAATGCAGTCCCCGATGGCGCCTGGGCGGATAATCAGCCGTCGCAGGATGAACCTGCTATTCGATCAACACAGGAACCCGGACGTCGAGGGTGGCCGGTCGGAAGCACATCTGCGTGTTGCAGGCCTGGTAGTGAATCTTGCCGTCGATGGTGGCAAGACCGGGCGGAGCGTCGGCAGGCGCTTTGAACTCGGTCTCGATCGTGAAAGAGCCCGTAAAGACGCTTAGCGTCTCGGTTCCCACGTTGATTTCTTCCGGTTTCGGATACTTCACGTTCTCCGCTTCAAGCGGAGCGCCGGACCACTTCAGCCGCAGAGGCACGGTGTATTCGCCGCCTGGCTTGTCACTGTTCACGTGAAAGCCGGGAAGAGCCATGACTTGGAGCCTCGCCAAGGCTGTTCCGCCGCGCTTTATTGTGAGCTGTTGGGCAGGCTGGACCGCGAGCTTATTTTGTTGGGCCAGCGCTGCGAGCGGGAGGCATGTGCAGACTAGTGCTTTGAGTGTCGTGCGCCGACACATTGCCCAAGACATTCTCGATCTCACTCTGATACTGGTTCTTTCCAGCCAAACCGACGTGAACATAAGATACTTTGCCATCCCGGCCGATGATGAAAGTGGTGGGCAGCGAATCGACACCGCCGTAAAGCTGAGTCACGGAATCGTTCCCCAGCAAAATCCGGTAGTTGATTTTGTGCTCGGCGATATATGGCTTGACGGCCTTCCAGCCTTCTTCGTCCATGGACACCCCCACGATCTCGAGTCCCTTTGACTTATATTGCTGCTGGAACTGGGTAAACCATGGGATTTCGAGCCCGCACGGTCCGCACCAGGTCGCCCAGAAGTTGAGAAGGACGGCTTTTCCGCGATAGTCTGACAGCTTGATCGGCGTTCCGTTCGCATCCTGCAGCGTGAAGTCCGGGGCAGGCTTTCGATCCGAGCGTTCGGCCGCCGCGTTGTCGGAAGCATGCGCGGTGCTTGTTTGGGAACAGGAGGCTAATAAAGCCACTGCGGCGATCGTTCCCGCCGCAAGAAAGGTTCGAATACTCACGAACACCTCACACCCCAGTATCGCTCGAATGCTCCCCGGAACCAATCCATTCGCGGTTTTTGCCATCGCGCCGCAAGTCGGAAAGTCCGGTGTCGGGGGACGCCGGAGTAGAGCCAGGCGGCAGTATCGCAGAAGCTTTCGCAAACGTACTCTTTCCAACACCGGCCTCCAGCGGCAAGCGCGTCCTTGCGTACGCTGGACGATTCACCGATTTCAGCGCGCGCTCCCAAGCTCAGCTCTGTTTCGAGCAGCTGCGTGTAACTTTCGCGCAACGAGTTGGAAAGGCGGGGCCAAATGAAATGAAAGAATTCGTGAACCAAAATGAGCCGCAGGAGGACTGGGTTGGCCAGCAGTTCCTCTTCGAGGACCACTCTTCGCTCGCGAATGAAACTAGCGGCATGCACGGCGGTTCCAAGATGAGGATGCGCAGACAACAGTTTGCCCCGGTGTTCCGTTAGCTGAGGCCGGAAGGAAATAGATAGGGGGCTGCCCGGCGTGGCCGGTAGCCCCCTCAAAGCTGACAGGATCAGCAGACGGTGCTGTTTACTGATTCCCTTGTTTAGGCGAACCTGAACTGGCGGTCGCCGGAACGGTGTGAGCGGGCTTCGAGAGCGACGGAATAGTGGAGGCGCTGGCTGTTGCAAAGAAGTCGGGATCCGCACTGGTCACTTTATATTTGTCCAGTTCCTGTTTGACTGCAGCGTTGTTCTTGTCCGACTGCAGCTTCTGCTCGATCTGTGGACGCGCCTGCTCAAAAGTCTCCTTAGCACGGCTTTCCAGTTTGATGATGTAGAAGGCGTTGCCGGTGCGGATCGGCTCCGAGACTTGGCCAGGCTGCAATTTGTTGAAAACGACCGTCTTCAGATCAGCCGGAACGTTTGGAGCACCGAGCGAGAGTGCGCCAAGATCCCCGCCCTTGGCCGCGGAAGCCTGATTATCAGACTCGGTTCGCGCCAGCGTCGCGATGTCGGCACCGGCTTTGATTTTCTTTTCAATGTCATCGGCTTTATCATGCGCCTGCTGCTCCGTGCGGCTCACACCGCCGGCTGATGCCGGGGTGCCGGGAGGATTGAAGGCCACGACGATGCCGCTCAATTTCGCGATATCGAACTCGTCCTGATGGGAATCGAAGTAGCTCTTGGGGTCACCGGAACCAGCACTGGACGCAGCCAGCTTGCTCATGTATGCCTGGGCCAGGATGTTGTCCCGATCGAGCTTGATCTGCTCCTTCACGGGAGACTGCTGGTCCAGACCTTGTTTGGTGGCCTGCTCCGCCAGATCGTTCACCAGGTACAAACGCTCGAACAGAGTTTGAAGGTTGGGAGCGCTCTTGCGCTGACTCTCGGGAATCAGCTTCAGGAGATCGGCAGCCTGCTTGGCCGTGACCTGCTTGCCGTTGATTGTGCCCACAATTCGGGAGGGGTCCTTGGCGGCAATGGCTTCCGGGCCACGCACTTTGAGTTCGGGGGACGAGGCGGGAGCGCTCTTCTGGGCCGGAGACCCCGGAGTGGCGTTGGGAGCCGTTTGCGACCACGCCGACAGGGCCGTTCCGGCAAATAGAAATAGAGTGACACTACTTTTCATTCAATTCCAGTTCGGAACCTTCACTCTATCACGCAATTAGGAAGGCTCGGAAGCCCCCAGTCGACCGCGTTGGCTGAAGTCTCGTAGTGGAAATCTACTGTACGACTTCGGCCTTCTTCATGGCTCCAAATGCTTTTGCCCCGCCTGTGACCTGGATGTTGTTGACTACTTTAGCCGCTCCCGCTGCATGGGCCATTCGGGTGGCCGAACCTTTATGCTGCATGACGGCGGTCGTTCCTTCCCAGGTCACCACGCCGTGCGCAACGCGAAATTTGAAGCCGTCCTTCCCGATTTTGGACTTGGCCAGTTTCGTCCGGATAGTGCCCTCAATCTCCGCATCACTCGGAGTGACGACGTGATTCGAAGCGGGAGCGCTGCGCGTCGAAGACGCAGGGGCGTTTCCGACCAAAGAGACGGCCAAGATGACGTTGCAGAGAAACAGACTGAGTGAGCGCATATGAGATAGTGTCCGTTGTATAAGTGCAACCAGCGGCGCAGAACTCGCACCAGAATTCCGCGGCCTTACGGAAATTGGCCTCAAGAGCACTGACGATCCGACGATATAAACCGTCGCGTGCATACATACGGTTCGATCTGCGGCCCCATTCACTCCCGAAAGAGCGTATCTCAAAGATTCATCTGTCTCGCCATGACTCGGCGAGTATTCGCGAGTTGCCTGTTCGTTCTGGCCCTGAGAGTGCGATTCAAAGCAGATCTCCTGGTGCGCAATCTGCATAACTTCACGACATGCAGGCCGGGGCCACCCAACGTCCTTCCGTGCTCCAGGATTCCCGTTCTTTCTGGCGGCGGTGTATTCGATGTCCTATGAAAACTACCCGCTCGCCTATATCTCGCCGTGCATCGTCCGCGCTCTGGCGTGCGTTGTGACGTACTTCGCGGCCGCACAACTTCTTGCTGAAACCAGGCCCGGAACCTTCGAAAGCAGGTGCACCGGGTTTAGTTGCCTGGGATAGTCATGGTGGTTGCTTAGTCAGCGGTGATGGCTCGCTGGATGGTGCGCA
>JAOAPP010000058.1 GCA_025462985.1 Bryobacterales bacterium
CATGCTCCGGAGCTAACGTCCATTCTCAGGTGGCTGGCCTTGGCACTCTTTTTGGCTTCGGGAGGCGTAGTTCACGGTGCGCTGCTCACTCGTGAAATGTCCTTCAAGGCCATTGCCATCACGGACCTCGCAGCCGCATTGGGGAGCTACATGGTCGCCCTCGGGGGCGCCATCGGCGGCTTGGGCGTCTGGAGCCTCGTTTTCGCGAGCGTTGCCGGCGCAACCGTCTCGACGGCCGGATATTGGATCGGCTCATCCTTCAGACCACGGCGAGAGTTCAATCTCGCAGAGGTTCGCTCCATCGCTCGCTTCAGCACTCACCTCTCGGCCAATGGACTTGCCAATTACGCCTACCGGAACTCCGACAACCTCATTGTTGGCCGCGTTCTCGGAAGCGTGCAGCTCGCCTTCTACCAGATGGCCTATAACCTGATGCTCACTCCCATTCAGAACATCAGCTCGGTCATCGCGTCCGTCCTGTTTCCCGCTTTTGCGCGTATCCAGGATGATAACGAGCGGTTCCGCCAAGCATACGTTCGCGCGTGCATGCTCACCGCGCTCATCACGTTTCCCGTGATGGCAGGACTGGGCGTAGTTGCGGATCCGCTCATCCGTGCCTTCCTTGGCAAGCAGTGGACCGGCACGATACCGATATTCCAGATTCTGTCGGTCGTCGGTCTTCTCCAGTCAGTACAAACCACCGTCGGGGTCATCTACCAGGCAAAGGGCCGAACGGACTGGCTGTTTCGCTGGAGCCTCTTCACTCTGGCCGTATGCTTGATCGCTTTTATTGTCGGCGTACGTTTTGGCGGCATTGGGGTCGCTACCGCTTACGCCCTCGCGAACTGGCTGATCCTGGCGACTCCGTGCTTCGTTGTCCCCTTCCGGCTGATCGGACTCAGATTCCGCGACTTTGTTGTTGCCCTCATCCCTCAATTGCTGGTCACAGCAGGCATGGCTCTCTGCTGCCTGGCCTGGCTCTCGTTCCTTGGCCATCTTTCCGTCTCGAACCCATGGACGCTGTTGATCAGCACCTCCGTGGTCGGAGCGTTCTGTTACATCTCGGGAATGCTGGTCTGGTGCCCTCAGGCTCTTGACTATGCCGAAGAAATCCTCGAATCGTCCAATAACCCCGGCCTGGGGCGCATCCTGGCTCTCCTCCAGAAAATGAGGTTCAAGAGGCTGGCTACCTAAGCTCAACTGTTCAGGTTTGGTGTTCACTGACCGGCACTTACCCGTTAGATACCCTGGCTTATTCAGTTATATCCAGATAGATTGTAAAATCTCGGTGTAATGACGAGCGCCTTTAATCAGCAGATCGCGTCGGCTTTGATACCTCTCGTACGCACCGCCATGAGAACGGCTCCAGGCCTTCGTCGAACCATATGGCGTCGCGTCATCCAGGGTCGCTTGGACTGGCGGCCCTTCTCTTTTGTCAAGAAAGCTCATTTCGGCGCCGTGTTCTCCGGCACCACCACCGACGTACTGCAGCGCTATATCTACTATTTCGGATGCTGGGAGCCGCAGGTAGAGGCCGTCATCGCCGATTGCCTCCGCCCTGGAGATACCTTCATCGATGTAGGCGCGAACATCGGATATTTCACTCTTTTCGGTGCGAAACGCGTCGGGAATAAGGGTCATGTCGTGGCCATCGAGGCTTCGTCGTCCACCTTCGAGCGCCTCCGCGGAAACGTAGAGCGCAATGCTGCATCCGGGATTGTCCGCCTTGTCCATGCAGCCGCAGCCGACCGGGAACTCACGGTGGTCCTGCACCCCGGGCCGGAAGATAACAGCGGAATGGCTTCAATGATCCGTGATAACGGCGGCCAAGAGAACGAAACGGTACTCGCCAAAACTCTTGGCGCTCTGCTCACTGAGGAGGAAATAGAATCTGCCCGGTTGATCAAGATTGACGTCGAAGGGGCCGAGTCTCTCGTCATCGAAGGCATGCGCCCTATCCTCCCGAAGCTGCTGCGATGCGATCTTTTGGTCGAGCTCAGCCCGGCTCTCGTTTCCGCCCAGAAAACACTGGACACTCTCCGCGAGTTTGGGTGGCGTCCCTACGAGGTCCGGCCGGGGGATTCGCTCGACAATTACTTTGAAACGCCCGTGACCGCTCAACTTGTGCCGCTCTCTGACCGCCCTACCCGCCGCATGGACGTCTTATTTCGACGCGATTAGCCCTTTCCGTTTCCTTTCCGTGGCCGGCGTGCGAAACGTAGTCACAGCAATTGACTTTACGCGTTAGTCTTGAATTGTCAATAATGTGCGCGCCGTCTCACCCGCCGGCGGAAGTTCCTTCAGATTCCAATGGAAGCCGAAAGGAGTACGATTTGACGCTGTCTCGAAGTAACAGCTTTCTTTGTGCCGGAACTTCCGGCGCGGGATGCAAATCGGAAAGGCTGATTATGGGTAAGGTAGTTCTGGCGATTCTGTTCGCCTTCTCTCCAGCCTTTTCACAGATCACAACACTCAATCTCGGCACGCAAGGGCGGAATGCCGACTTTTCCAATCTGTCGTTCACACGACCGGTAACGGTAGGAACGTCTCTTCCCACTACCTGCCAGATGGGCCAGCTTTTCTTCAACAGCGCGGCGGCGGCGGGCTCGAATCTGTTCGGCTGCACGGCTCCCAACACTTGGACGCTGCAAGGCGGAACATCATCGGGTGCTGTCGGCTCTGGAGGGGGAACCCCGGGTGCCGGCGCTGCCTTGTTCACACCCTCCAGTCTCACGTTCGGCGCTCAAACGGTGGGCACAACTGCCCCGTCGCAGGCAATTGTTTTCTCAAATTCCGGTACGGGGCCGATCTCCATTTCGAGTGTCAGTTTGAGCGGGGCCAACTCTCTTGATTTCTCAACTAGCAATAATTGTGGATCTTCCGTCGCAGTCGGGGCAAGCTGCACCATTGCTGTTTCCCTCACCCCTTCAGTGGCGGGAACGGAAGCGGCAACCCTGACCGTCACAGATAATACCGCCACGTCTCCGCATTCTCTTTCGCTGTCCGGAACCGGAACCGCGGTCGCGTCTACCTCCGGAGCTACCGTCACCCCCGCGGACGCCACAACCTCAGCCGGCGCCCCGCTCACCCTGACGGCAAACAAGGCTGTCACCTGGTCTCTTACGCCGGGGAGCGTTGGCAGCATCGCGCCAAATGGCACCAGCGTGGTGTACACACCGCCATCCACCCTCCCGGTTCAGAACGCCAGAGCCGGCTGCATGGTGGCGCCCAACGATTCGGTTTATAACACTCGGATCGATGCATTGCCGGTGCATCCCAGTTCGTCAACGTGGGTTACATCGCTGCTAAATCCGATTGTCTTTCTACCCAGCTGGGGTCTGAATGTTATAGACAACACGGTCGCTCAAACACCGATGTTCTTCTACTACACAACTGCCCAGAACGGAAACTTCCAGATCGCGGCTTGGCCAAACCGCAAGCGGGAAGGCGGCGCTTTCCCGGTAGACGGCAATAATGACCACCACATGGTCTCCTTGAACCGTCAGACGTGCCAGTTTTATGAGACCTACCAAGAGGGTGACCCCAACGCAGTGTGCGCCTCCTGCAATGCCAGCAGCGGGTTGAAATACTCCTCGACTAACTATGCCCAGCCTGGCGGTGGAACGACGGACGCGGCAGGGCTTCCTCTGTCCCCGCTCACCGTACACTTGAGCGAGATCAAAGCGGGCGTCATCAATCACGCCATGCGGTTCACCCTTTGTACTGGGTGCATCTACGCTGGAACCCATCTCTGGCCCGCAACCGGCTCCAATGGAAGCACTAACCAAAGTGCTCCGCCGATGGGTGCACGCTTCCGGCTGAAGAGCAGCCTGGTCCCTTCCGGCGTCTTCTCGGTCAACCTCACTTCCGGCGGGAGCGGATACACGACCTCGCCGCGCGTGACATTTACCGGCTGCCAAACAGCGCCGTCAGCAACGGCCATGATAACGGGGGGATCGGTAACATCCGTGGTTCTGAACAGCGCGGGTTCCGGCTGCACGAGTCCGACCATCTCGTTCGGCGGCCCCGGGTCCGGCGCCGCAGGAACCGCGACCGTGTTCAGTTCCACCGCTCAGGTGTTTCTCAACGCTCTGGCCCGGTACGGCATGATCGTTGCCGACAATGGCACCAGCGGACAAATCGAGGTCGACAGCAATACAAATCAGGACACTACGGTTACTGCGGCTATGAGTGAGATTGCTAACGCTAAGCTGGGTGCGCCCTACTTCGAAGTCGTGGACGAGTCCAGCCTGATCCTCTCCCCCTCATCGAGCCAAGTAAATCCCAACAACGGATATGTGACTCCGGTCAGCTATGCAGCCGTCACGGCGACTGACGGCAGCGGAAATCAGACCACGGTCCCCATCGCACTCCAACCGGTTATCGTAGGGGTTCCGTATACCACCATGGCAGTTCAGGCAGGAATGTCCGGGTATCAGCTCAGTGCCTGGGTAAACGGCTCTTCAAACCAGAGTGTCACCTGGAGCCTCGCTTCGGGCGTGGGAACCGTTACTCCCGCAGGCGTTTACACTCCCCCGGCGACGCTCACCGCGCAGTCCTCGGCTGTTCTCACGGCAACCGCCGCTGCCGACCCCAACGCAACCACCAACGTCTACCTGACAGTCATTCCCACCGGAGCCAATCCGGCGAACTCGATCCGCATCGACGTGGGCAATCCGAACGGGCCCTATACCGACAGCGGCGGAAACGTCTGGCTACCCGATACCCTCGGATTTGAGACCGGACCCTACGCCCAGCTGAACGAAGGCTACCCGAGCGGACTGTGGGGGAACATACCGGACCCGGTGCTCTATCAGAGCTTTAATTACACCTACGGCGATGACATCACCTACGGTCCCTTCATCGTTCCAAACGGGAACTACAAAATCGGCTTCGTCTTAGGGCGAGGCTCCTGTAGCGGCACCTACGTGGAGAGCACCGTGTACGGCAATGGTCTGATCTGGGGCCCCATGCTTCTCGAATCGCAAGGGCAGATCGGCTCCCACTTTGACCTGGGCAAGGCCACCAACTTCGTCTGCCGCACCCCCTACACGCAATTCATACCGGCAAAGGTGACGGACAATTTGCTTTACGCAACCGTCCGAACGGTCGGCGGAAGCGGCAGTCATACTTCGCCCATCCTGAATGCGCTTGAGATCCTCCCCGACACAACGGCGCCCTATCTCACCATCGATACCCAACAGGTCACCACAGTAACGGCAAATGCGGTGGTTCAGCTTTAAGCCGTAGGATGGTACATGCCGAGTTCGGTGACCTGGTCGGTTTCCGGCGGCGGGACCATTGACCAGACCGGTCTGTACTCCGCGCCGGCCACTGCGCCAACCAGCAACCAGACGATTACGATCACCGCAACCAGTACGCTGAACGCCAGCGTGGTCGCTTCCGCGACTCTCACGCTGACTCCGTAGCAAAAATCCTGCCCCGGTCGAGTCGCCGTCAGTTCTACGGCGGCTCGACCGGGCAACTTTAATCTCCCAACGTAAAATGGGCTTGCACGCCCGAAAAGCTAAACAGGTATGACTCTGGCCCGTATTGTGTTTTGGATTTCACTGCTCTACG
>JAOAPP010000151.1 GCA_025462985.1 Bryobacterales bacterium
CGATGCTCCCGACCGCGAGAAGTGTACAGCCCGCCGCGGCACCACCAACACGCCCCTTCAGGCGCTAGTGCTGATGAACGATCCCACCTATATCGAAGCCTCACGAGCATTGGCGCAACGCGATCTCATCGAAGCAGGCCCGACGCCCACCGACAGAATCCGGTTCGCGTTCCGCCTCGCTACCGACCGTGATCCCACGCCCAAAGAATTCCAGATTCTCGAAGGCCTCTACAAGAAAGAAATGATTCACTACGACACTGACCATGCCGCAGCGGAAAAGCTCCTGGCCATCGGCGAATCGAAGCGCGATCCAAAACTGGATCCTGCTCAACTCGCCGCCTGGACTCTTGTCACCAGCACCATCCTCAACCTGGACGAGACCATCACCAAGAATTGAAGCCGCCAATGAATCCTTTCGTCGAACGTGAACTAAATGTGACGCGCCGCCAGCTTTTCGGCCGAACCAGCAAAGGCATCGGCGTGATGGCGCTCGCCTCTCTCCTCGATCCCAAACTATTCGGTCAGGAGGCTCCCGGCAAGAGCGCGGCCGAATTCGGCGGCCTCTCGGACCTTCCACACTTCGCACCTAAAGCCAAACGCATCATTTACCTGCACCAGTCCGGAGCGCCGTCCCAGATCGATCTGTTCGACTACAAGCCAAAGCTGATGGACATCTCCGGAACAGAGCTCCCCGATTCCGTTCGCCAGGGCCAGCGCATTACCGGTATGACCTCTGGCCAGAACTCGCTTCCTGTTGCTCCCTCTATCTTCAAATTCGCCCGCGCCGGCGAAACCGGAACCTACATCAGTGAACTGCTCCCGCACACGGCCAAAATCCTCGACGAAGTAACGCTGATCAAAACCGTGAACACCGATGCCATCAATCACGATCCGGCAATCACGTTCATCCAAACTGGCTTCATGCAGCCGGGCCGCCCAAGCATGGGCTCCTGGGTCACCTACGGTCTCGGCAGCGAAAACAAAAATCTTCCGGCCTTCGTCGTCCTGATCTCGCAGGCCAATGCCCTGAACCGGGATCAACCGCTTTTCACTCGCCTCTGGTCCAGCGGCTTTCTTCCATCGAAGTATCAAGGTGTCCGCTTCCGAGCCTCTGGGGATCCGGTGCTCTTTCTGGCCAACCCGGACGGCATCGACCCTTCGACGCGCCGCAACATGCTCGACGCGCTCTCCGAGATGAATCACATCACCGAGCAGAACTTCGGCGATCCCGAAGTGACGACTCGCATCTCTCAGTACGAGATGGCCTACCGCATGCAAACCTCCGTGCCGGAACTGACCGATCTCTCAAAAGAGCCCGAGAGCACCTTTGAGCTTTATGGACCGGATTCGAAGAAGCCCGGCACCTACGCTGCGAACTGCTTGATGGCGCGGCGTCTCGCAGAACGTGGAGTTCGCTTCATTCAGCTCTACCACCGCGGCTGGGACCAGCACAATGACCTGCCACGCGACCTCGCTCTGCAGTGCAAGGGCACCGACCAGGCCTCCGCTGCGCTGGTCACCGATCTCAAGCAACGCGGCCTGCTCGATGACACGCTCGTGATCTGGGGCGGCGAATTCGGCCGTACCGTATACTGCCAGGGTCATCTCACAAAGGACAATTACGGTCGTGATCACCATCCCCGCTGCTTCTCCATGTGGTTCGCAGGCGGCGGCGTGAAACGCGGCTTCACGATCGGGGAAACCGACGACTTTTCCTACAACGCCGTCTCTGATCCGGTACCGATTCACGACGTGCAAGCCACCGTGCTGCACTGCCTTGGAATCGATCACAAACGCCTCACTTACAAGTTCCAGGGGCGTCACTTCCGGTTGACCGACGTCGCCGGAAACGTAAATACGAAAGTGTTGGCCTAAAACATGTCTACTCGACGCGGATTTCTTTTTGCTGTAGGCGCGGGCGCTCCCCTCATCCTGGGCGCCGCCAATAAGTCAGGGTCGGCGAAACCCGTCCTGGGATCGGGCGAATACACCTACGAAGCTACTCACGACTGGGGCGACCTTCCTCCGCAGATCAAGTACGGCAACACTCACGGCGTTTGCGAAGACTCCCACGGGCATATCTATATCCATCACACCGTGAACGCCGCCAGCGAGAGCAGCGACTCCATGGTCGTCTTCGACTCCAAAGGCAAATTCGTCAAGAGCTGGGGCAAAGAGTTCAAGGGCGGCGCTCACGGCCTGCACATACGAAAAGAGGGCAGCACTGAATTTCTCTACCTCTGCGACACGCAGCGCGGCCTGGTCGTAAAAACCACGCTCGATGGCGAAGAAGTGTTCACTCTCGGCTATCCGGACGCCTCAGATGCCTACAAGCCAAACGCTGACGGCAGCAAGAAAAAATACAGCCCCACCAATCTCGCCATCGCGCCGAACGGTGACATCTATGTCGGCGACGGCTACGGCTCCAGCTTTGTGAACGTCTACAACAAAGACGGCAAATACCTGCGCACGTTTGGCGGCGTCGGCAAGGATCCCGGGCAACTCAACTGCCCCCATGGAATCATCCTCGACAGTCGCGGCCCCGAGCCCATCTTGATGATTGCCGATCGCGCCAACCACCGCATACAAACCTTCAACTTGGCGGGCGAGCACATCGCCTTTATCGAGGGGACGAATCTACCTTGCTACTTCAGCTTCTCCAAGCGAGGCGAAACCGTAGTGCCCGATCTCGGTGCACGTGTCACACTGCTCGACCGGAACAATAAGGTCATCGAGCACCTCGGTGACGATTCCGCCGCTCACACTTGGGAACAGACCCGCAAACTCGACCGCAGCGCCTTCCAACCGGGCAAATTCGTCTGCCCCCACGGCGCATCCTTCGATCATCAGGGCAACGTCTTCGTCGTCGAGTGGGTGGAAGTCGGCCGAGTCACCAAGCTGCGCAAAGTCTAATTCCGGGAACTTCCCTTTACCGGTTTCGTATTAATTGGAAGCAGGAGCACCATGCTACCTTCCCCCAACCAGGTTCGCCAACTCATCCGCAGGCTCGCTCGCAGCCCCTTGTTCAGCCTCGTCACGATATTCACAATCGCCTTGGCCGTGGGGGCGAATACCTCGATTTTCAGCGTCGTCAACGGCATCCTGCTGAAGCCGCTCCCCTTCCCTGACCCCGGCCGCCTCATTGCCGTCTGGCTCACTGCGCCCGGACTCAACATCAAAGATGCCCCGCTCGCCCCGTCCATGTACTTCATCTTTCGAGAGCAGGGCAAGACTTGGGAAGATATTGGCGTATGGACCGGTGACTCGGTCAACATCACCGGGCGGGGTGCCCCCGAGCAGATCGAAGCTCTCGACCTAACTGACGGCACGCTTCCTCTCCTGCGAGTTAAACCGCTTTTGGGGCGAGTCTTCACCCGGAAAGACGACAGTCCGGGCTCACCACAGTCCGCCGTCCTGACATATGGCTATTGGCAGCGTCGCTTTGCAGGATCACCCAGCGTCATCGGGCAACGCGTGCTCGTGGATGGCGTGGCACACGAGATCATCGGCGTGCTCCCTAAATCGTTCCGGTTCATGGACCGCAATCCGGCGCTGCTCATGCCTCTTCAATTCGATCGCAGTAAAACCTATCTCGGCAACTTCAGCTTCCAGGGCATCGCGCGCCTGAAGCCGGGCGTCACGCTTGCGCAATCTAACGCCGAAATCTCCCACCTGATTCCGGTGGCTCTCAGAAGCTTTCCAGCCTACCCGGGATTCAACATCGAATTCTTCTGGAAAGCCCAGATGGGCCCGAACAGCCGCGGTCTTAAGCAGGACTTGATTGGTGACCTCGGCAACACCCTGTGGGCCCTGATGGCTACCATCGGAATCGTGTTGCTCATTGCCTGCGCGAATGTCGCGAACCTGCTGCTTGTGCGTGCGGAAGGCCGCCAGCAGGAGATTGCCGTTCGCATCGCCATCGGCGCAAGCCGGCGTCAGATCGCGGCAGAGCTCTTTTCCGAAAGCATCGCACTGGGCTTGGCCGGAGGTGCCATCGGCCTGGGTCTCTCGCTCGTCTGCTTGCGTTTTCTCGTCGCTCTTGCTCCCGCCGATCTTCCCCGCCTCAGCGAGATCGCCATTGATTCGCATGTCCTGCTATTCACATTCGTCATTTCGTTGCTGGCCGGCTTGCTGTTCGGCAGTATTCCGGTCTTCAAATACGCGCGCGCCAGTGTCTCGCCCAACCTTCGCCAGGGTGGGCGGACCCTCAGCCAAAGCCGCGAGCGTCATCGGGCTCGGGGCGTCCTGGTCGTTGTTCAGGTGGCGCTCGCACTCGTACTGCTTATCAGTTCCGGCCTCATGATTCGTACCTCTCGCGCCCTGCTGAATGTCCAGCCCGGCTTCACCGATCCTGCATCTCTGCAGACCATGGTGGTAGCTATCCCCGACGCGGAAGTAAAAGAACCCGAGCGCGCCTTCCATATGCAAGCAGAAATGGTGCGCCGCATGCGAGCCATACCAGGCGTCAGCTCGGCCGCCTTCGTGAGTTCGGTTCCGACAGACGGTACCATGCGTTTCGATCCCATCTTCGCCGAGGACCGCCATGAAAACGATAAACAGCCACCGCCTATTCGCCGCTTTAAATTCATCACCCCTGACTCGTTCAAAACCCTCGGAACACCCCTGCTGGCTGGGCGGGACTTCACCTGGACGGATCTGTCCGAGAAGCGGCCTGTCGTGATCGTTTCCGAAACCATCGCGCGTGAACTCTGGGGCGACCCCACTTCGGCCCTCGGCAAGCGCGTTCGCGAGACCACTACCGGCCCTTGGCGTGAAGTGGTCGCGGTTGCCGGAAACACTTACGACGACGGCGTCAATCAGAAGCCCACGGTGTCTGTTTATTGGCCCGCCATGATGAGAGACTTCGATGGCGACAAAGTTTCGCTTCGCCGTTCCATGACTCTTCTTGTCAGAAGCAAGCGCGCCGGCTCGGAAAGCCTTGTCAAACAAATCGAAGCCGCGGTCTGGTCGGAGGATCCCAATATCCCCGCCGCAAACGTCCGCACCGTCGAGGAGATCTACCGCAAGTCCATGGCGCGGACTTCTTTCACGCTTGTCATCTTCAGCATCGCCGGTGCAATGGCTTTGTTGCTCGGTATCGTGGGCATTTACGGCGTCATTGCCTACTCGGTCGCACAGCGCACCCGCGAAATCGGGATTCGTCTCGCCCTTGGAGCTCAACAAGGCCAACTCTCGGCCATGTTTCTCCGCCAGGGCTTGCTGCTCACGCTAACCGGCGTCGCGTGCGGGCTCGCGGTCGCCTTCCTCGTTCTACGGCTCGCTTCGTCGCTGCTCTTCGGCGTGAGCGCAGCTGATCCTGTCACTTACGCGTTCGTCTCCGTCGGACTACTTACTGTGGCCGCTTTAGCCACTTACATCCCGTCCCGACGAGCTGCCCGCGTGGACCCCAGCAGCGCCTTACAGGCCGAATAGTACTTATCGCCTGTATAAATACGGATGCGGTACAAACGTGACGTTCGTCTAAACAATGAGGAATCTACTTATGCGAACCATCACTTCAGGACTTATCGTTTGCGGTCTCGCGTGCCTGCCTCTGACGGCCCAAAACGGTGGAGGCAACATCTCTGATCAGGCTTTCGTCGATCTCGCGGCGCAGACCGACATGACGGAAGCTCATTTGGGCCAGATGGCGCAGGAAACCGCCAGTTCGCAACAGGTGAAAGACTATGCCTCCATGCTTGTGACCGATCACACGGCCGATTACAAGAAACTCAGTGGCGTCGCCACGAAAGCCGGACTGACGGTTCCAAAGGGACTTAATCCCCAACACGAAAAGATGATTGCGCCATTCGAAAAACTGAAGGGAAAGGCCTTTGACGCGCGTTATATCAAAGAGATGGTCATGGGTCATGAGACAGCCATTGCCGCCTATGAGAAAGAATCCCGAGACGGTCAGAACCCTGATCTGAAGACCTACGCAACCGAGGCCCTTCCCATCCTGCATAAGCACGCCGACGCCGCCAAGGACCTTCGCAAGAGTAAGTCCAGCTAGCCCCCTTTTATTGCGGCAAGCCGAAATCTTTGCTGAGATCCACCAGCACCTCCACTGAGCCGATCGGCTTGCCGCCCGCCGATGCGGTGATCGTCACTTTCTGCCAGTCCTTGGCCGGCTGGCTGGCGGACTGCAGGTTGATTGATACTGGATACGTTTCCCCCGCCTTCACCGGATACTGATCGAAGTGGTCATACGAGTGATAGCTCCGCTTCCAGTCTTTCGGCAACGTAAGGGCAAGTGAAACGGTCCGGCCGGTTGCGCTATGTATCAGCACCGGAATGTGAAGCATGCTCGTCGCGCCAATCTGCACCTCCGGCGGCAGCAGTCCCGCCAGGCTCTCGAGCCCGTGGCTGCGTTGAAAGTCCCGATAGAAAGCAAACGGGCCTCCTAGCTCGATAGAATCTCCATCTTTCTTTTCGGGGACATAACCCGATGCACGAGCAAATTTTATCGGCTCAGACGTGATGCCCTCGAACGCATCGCCCGTTACGGAACCTTTCACCAATGACTTACCAAGCACGAGTCTCACCGGAACCTTGAAGTAAGTGAAGTCGCCGGAAGCCAAAGCGTGCTGCGCCATTTGCCCTGTGTCTCCCTGCGTCAGGTGCTTGCTCATCTCCTCCGCCGCCAGCAGATAGTACGGCTTTCCCTGAGAAGGCGACTTGTCTAGCGTCGAGTACTCCGGCCCCTTGCCTTTCATGAAATCCTGATTGGTCGCGTCACTAAAGAAATAAAGCTTCTTCGGCTGCCAGGGCTGCAGCCCCTCCGTCAGATTCCCGATATTAAACCGGTCTCGTGGAGCAGTCACCTGCTCAGGAAAAAACGTCGGATCACCGGCCAAGTCGAACGCTTCCGTTGCGATCACGCCCGCAGCCTGATGGTCGCCGTGGTTCTCGCCCGCCACATATTCCGGCAACCACGTCATCACCACGTCCGGGCGGGTCAATCGCATGATACGAACCGCGTTCCACAAAGCCGCGCCATGGTTCCAGGTCTCGAGCGATCGCAAAACATCCTGGCCCGGAGTATCCGTTCCGCCAAGAAACCAGACATTCATCACGCCGAACGTCGCCAGCGCCTTTCTTGCCTCAATCTGGCGCTCCTCGGCGAGCGAAGCCGCCTGCGCGAGACTCACAGAATCGCCGCCGCCATTTCCGGGCGTCCCAAACACGACAGCCACCCGCTTGTGCTCTTCGTAAATGGCCCGCGCCAAATAGCCCGTAATCTCCGTCTCATCGTCCGGGTGAGCCACCACCAGCAGAATGTCGGCCTTGTATCGTTCATCCGGCCCAGGCAGCTCAGGCGCAAGCTGCGCGGCCGCACTCTTCAGAAACACCAACGCGAACAAAAACAGGGGAGCAAGTCTCATCGGTAAGCTCTTAGTGTAGAAGAGCACTCATGTTTGACGTCATCGTTCTTGGTCTCGGCGGGATGGGAAGCGCCGCGGCCTATCACCTCGCTGCCCGTGGCCAAAGGGTCCTAGGATTGGACCGCTACACCGCGGCCCATGATCGCGGCTCTTCTCACGGCGGCTCGCGCATCATCCGCCAGGCTTATCATGAACATCCGCAGTACGTTCCGCTTGTGCAGCGCGCCTATGAACTCTGGGAAAAGCTCGAACGGGACTCCGGCGTCAGTCTCCTCGATCAGACCGGCGGACTTATGATCGGCCCCCCGGGAAGCCCGGTCGTGGAAGGAACCATTCGCAGCGCCACCGAGCATCGCCTGCCACACGATATCCTCACCGCAACAGAGTTGCAACGCCGCTATCCCGCCTTTCGCCCGCGTCCCAATGACACGGCCGTCTTTGAAACGCGCGCCGGCTTTCTACGCCCGGAAAGAGCAGTCAAAACGCATTTGCACCTCGCTGCAAGCAGCGGAGCCGACCTCCACTTCGAAGAGGCCGTCATAGGATGGAGCGCTTCTCCCGGAGGTGGCGTACGTGTCACCACGTCTCTCGCCACCTACGAAGCCGGAACTCTGGTCATAGCCCCTGGCGCGTGGGCTCCGGACGTTCTCAATGATCTTCAAATCCCGTTCGATGTCCGGCGTCAGGTGATGTGCTGGTTCCAACCGGTAGGCGCGACGGAAGCTTTTCTTCCCGACCAGTTCCCGGTCTACATCTACGACGTCGACGGCCACGACGTTTTCT